>CAZFOI010000120.1:0-5667 GCA_964520605.1 uncultured Bacteroidales bacterium | reverse complement strand
TCGGCCGGGAAAAACTGGCTGAACGCTGTCCCCTTCCCGTCGGCATAACCTCCATAAAGGGTTTTCTCTTCAGGCGTTCCATCCGGATACCGGTGGTCGTGCCGGAAACGCAAACGGCCATTATCCACAATGAACATCCATGTTCTGGAGGTATCCTCGCTTAGGTGAAATGGAATGTATACATAATTCTCCGTGCATTCTGTCACATGCATTACAAAGTCAAGGTGTGCCCAACTTTCTCTTCCGGGAGCCATATAGGTTTCCTGTCCCCTGAAAGACTGGCCACACAAACTGGAAAGATTGTCCAAAAAGGCCCTCTCTTCAACAGTTAAAACATCTGAGTCGCTATGCCCGTCTTGCTGAACAGCCGGGCCGCAGGCAGCAAAGAATACTCCGATTATTAATGTAAGGGTAAAAATCCGTTTCATGTTTTTAATTTTTGGTTAAAGATTTGGTTTGCCCTGCGAACATACGGTTTTTTTTTAACTTCCGAGCCCCCGGCCCTCCGAAGCAGGGAAAGCATTATCTGATGGTGAACCTTTTACAACAGCAGGCGTTACATTGATAAACACAAGCATATCATGCTCAAAAAAGGTAGGTTACCGGGGGTGTATGACCTGTTAAAAGTATGGAATCCTTCATGGTTTCAGGGGAACAGGGCTGGGAAAAACTATTTTGAGGGTTGGTACTTCAAATTGATCAGCCCGTGCGGAAGATATTCCAGGGCATTTATACCCGGCATTTCCCTAAATGCCAAAGACCCTCATGCCTTTATTCAGTCAATAGACGGAAAGTCAGGGCAAACATACTACTTCCGCTTCCCGCTTGAAGATTTTATCCATGACGGAAATGCATTTAAAGTGGGTATCTCGGGCAATACTTTTTCAAATAAACACATAGATCTTCATCTTACGGATAAACACCTTACTGTTAAGGGCCGTCTAGAATTTACAGAGCAGACTGTTTACCCGGCCGGTTTATTCCGTCCGGGCATTATGGGGTGGTATCGATATATGCCTTTTATGGAATGCTACCATGGTGTGGTCAGTCTTGATCATAAGCTTACAGGAGCTCTTGATATAAATGGAGAAAAAATTGAGTTTTCCGGAGGAAGAGGGTATATTGAAAAAGACTGGGGACGGTCCATGCCTGAATCCTGGATATGGATGCAAACCAACCATTTCAGCAAACCCCATACCTCCTTTATGCTTTCCGTGGCAAATATTCCATGGATAGGCCGTTCCTTTACCGGATTTCTCGGATTCCTGCTGATTGATCAGCGGCGTTATGATTTTGCTACTTATACAGGTGCTAAAATAGTATTGTTGCAGGAAGACAATACGGAAATAAAGGTACATATTAAGTCCCGTAATTTCAAACTTGAAGTCTCCGGCAGGAAAAGCCGTTCGGGATCTTTAAAAGCCCCTCTTTCCGGGGAAATGCAAAGGGTAATTCACGAAAGCATTGACTCTGAAATTAAGATAAGGCTATTGTCTCCAAAGGGAGAGATCCTTTTTGAAGACACAGGGCAGAATGCCGGTCTTGAGCTTGTTGGGAACATTGAAGGCTTACGTCCATAATGCCTCATACCATCTATTACGCCCTGTGGCTTTTTGGCATTACAGGGTTGAATAAACCAAGCATGTTTGCTATATTTGCAAACTAATTTAAACCAAATACAAATAAGCCGTTTCCGATACGTGGATTCCAGGTAAGGAAAAACATCAACTGGCATGGAAGACAGCAACAAAATTATTGAAGAGGTAACCGGATCAGATTACAAATACGGCTTTTACACCGATTTGGAAATGGAGCAGGCTCCAAAGGGTCTGACCGAAGATACCATTCGTTTTATTTCTGCTAAAAAAAACGAGCCTGAATTCATGCTCGAATTCCGGCTTAAGGCTTTCAAGCATTGGCAAGGACTTAAAGAACCAAGGTGGGCACATGTGGATTATCCACCCATCAATTATCAGGACATCATTTATTATTCAGCACCGAGAAAAACAGCCAAATACAATAGCATTGACGAGGTGGATCCCGAACTTCTGGCCACCTTTGAAAAACTCGGCATACCCTTAAGTGAACAGAAACACCTTGCCGGAGTAGCGGTTGATGCAGTGATGGACAGTGTGTCCGTTGCCACAACCTTTAAAGACACCCTTGCAGAGAAAGGGGTGATTTTCATGTCTTTCAGTGAGGCGGTAAGGGAACATCCTGAGTTGATAAAAAAATATATGGGCAGTGTAGTGCCCTATACCGACAACTATTTTGCCGCCCTGAACTCTGCCGTATTCAGCGATGGTTCCTTTGTATATATTCCCAAAGGAGTCCGCTGCCCCCTTGAACTATCAACCTACTTCCGGATTAATGCCGCCAATACCGGTCAGTTCGAGCGCACCCTGATCGTTGCAGAAGAAGCCAGTTATGTCAGTTATATGGAAGGCTGCACTGCTCCCATCCGGGACGAGAACCAGCTGCATGCAGCCATTGTTGAGATAATTGCCCATAAAGAGGCGGAAGTGAAGTACTCAACCGTTCAGAACTGGTGGCCCGGTGATAAGCAGGGACGCGGGGGTGTATACAATTTTGTAACAAAAAGAGGAATTTGTGAAGGAGAACGGTCGAAAATTTCATGGACCCAGGTAGAAACCGGCTCTGCCATTACATGGAAGTATCCCAGCCTGGTACTCAGGGGCGACCATTCGACCGGCGAGTTTTATTCCGTAGCCGTCACCAACAATCACCAGCAGGCCGACACCGGCACCAAAATGATCCATATAGGGAAAAACACCCGATCCACCATCATATCAAAAGGCATTTCTGCCGGACACAGCAACAACAGTTACAGGGGCCTGGTAAAAACAACCCGAAAAGCCCTTAATGCCCGAAATTTCTCTCAATGCGATTCATTGCTTTTGGGAGACCAGTGCGGAGCGCATACATTTCCTTATATTGAAGTGGGCAATGCCTCATCAATTGTTGAGCATGAAGCGACCACAAGCAAAATATCGGATGATCAGTTGTTTTACTGCCTGCAGCGCGGCATGGATATGGAGAACGCCATTGGTTTAATAGTCAATGGATATGCCAAAGAGGTATTAAGCAAACTTCCCATGGAGTTTGCTGTTGAAGCCCAAAAACTGCTTTCCATAAGTCTTGAAGGAAGTGTTGGATAAGAAAAAAAAAGATAATATCAATCAGATTCTCATGTTACAGATAAAAAACCTTCAGGTTTCCATTAACGGGAAAACCATTCTTAAAGACCTCAATCTTGAAGTAAAGGCCGGAGAAGTGCATGCCATCATGGGACCCAACGGAACCGGGAAAAGCACACTTGCATCTGTTATTGCAGGCAAAGACACTTTCGATATTGACGCAGGGGAAATACTATACAACGGCAGCAACCTTCTCGAATTGGCACCTGAGGAAAGGGCCAGGGAAGGAATATTTCTCGGATTTCAATACCCCGTGGAGATTCCCGGAGTCAGCATGGCTGTTTTTATGCGGACAGCACTGAATGAAAAGCGTAAGGCTCTTGGGATGGAGCCCCTGAGTGGCGCTGAGTTTATAAAAATAATGGAAGAGAAAAAAAAGCTGGTCGACATTCAATCCAATCTGACCAGCCGTTCTGTAAACGAAGGATTCTCGGGAGGAGAAAAGAAAAAGAATGAAATCTTCCAGATGGCCATGCTCGAACCCCGATTGGCTATTTTGGATGAAACCGATTCCGGTCTGGATATTGATGCGCTGAAAGTAGTTGCAAACGGTGTTAACAAACTCAGGCGCAAGGACAATGCTACCGTGGTAATTACCCACTATCAGCGACTGCTTGATTATATTGTACCTGATTATGTACACGTACTTTTCGACGGACGTATTGTAAAGAGCGGCGGAAAAGAGCTTGCCATTGAGCTGGAAGAAAAAGGGTATGAATGGGTAAAGGCAGGCCTTGTCTGAAAAACATTTTCAAATTATGGACCCAGCAACAACACACGCCATTTCTCTAAAAGAACAGCTTCAGGATTTGTTCTATAGTCGGGCCGAGCTGATAGCCGGCCAGTCTACCCCATTGGTTAACCGTCTCAGGGCTCATGCCATGCAGCAGTTTGAAAAGTCAGGGTTTCCCGGTCCCAGGCAGGAAGGCTGGAGATTTTCAGACATTTACAATTTGTTTGCCGCAGAATATTTTTTCGATTTCCGGAATCAAAGCCGCAGCATGGATATTGAGAAAATTTTCACTTGCGAGGTTAATGACCTTGACACTTTCAGCGTAACCATTCTAAATGGATGGTATGTATACAAGCAAGCACCCCTTACCCGGCTGCCAGACGGAACCATCATAGGGAGCCTGGCCAGGGCAATGGAAATCTACCCTGAGTTGATAGACCAATACCTGGGAAGAACACCGGCTCTTGACGATGTTCCGATGACCTGGCTGAACACAGCCTTCATGCAGGACGGACTGTTTATATACGTACCCGACAATATCAGGGTAGAGAAACCCGTTCAGCTGATAAATATCGTCGACAGTGAAAATCCGGTCTTCCTACAGCCCCGGCATTTGGTAATAGCCGGTAAAGGAGCCTCGATTACCCTGGTTCACTGCGACCATTCACTTACCCACAACCGGAGTCTGACCAATACGGTGCTTGAAGTCTATGCCGAAGAAAATGCCGTAGTAGATCATTATAAGGTACAAAACAAAGGCAGGAATTCCGGCCTGATCACCTCAAGCTATTTTCATCAGAAAAATGGCAGCCGGGTATATTCCAATATCATTACACTCAATGGTGGTTTTACCAGGAATATGGTATATGCCACACTTTCTCAGCCAAATTGCCAATCCGAACATCGGGGGCTATACCTGGCAGACAGGGTGCAACAGGTAGACAACCAGGTGTTTGTTGATCATGCAGCTCCTGATTGCACCAGTGAGCAATTGTATAAAGGAATTCTTGACGATCAGGCCAGGGCTGCATTCAGTGGAAAGGTTCTGGTTAGAAAAGATGCCCAGCGCACCGCAGCATACCAGAACAACAAAAACCTGTTGCTCACAGACGATGCCCGCGTTAATGCCCAACCATTTCTTGAAATATATGCCGATGATGTCAAATGCAGCCATGGTGCTACCGTTGGTCAGCTGGATCCCTCGGCCATGTTTTATCTGCGGAGCAGGGGATTGTGCGAGCGCACCGCCCGCCAACTTATGATGTACGCATTTGCCATGGAAGTGGTTCAAAAAATCACCATTCATCCCCTTAGAAAAAGGTTGGATAATATGGTAGACAAACGTTTGAAAGGAGAACTCTCCATATGTGATCAGTGTGTAATTCATTGCAACAGCCGGGAACCGGCTACTTTCAATATTGATCCATCCAAGCTTTAAAAACCATTTATGGATTACCCGGTTGAACGCATTCGATCTGACTTTCCAATATTGTCCTCCATGGTAAATGGCCGGCCGTTGATTTACCTGGACAATGCGGCCACTACGCAGAAGCCCGATTGTGTTACTAAAAGAATTGTTCAGTATTATGAATCCGAGAACAGCAACATACACAGGGGGGCCCATTACCTGAGCAATAAAGCAACTGAGGCATATGAGGAGGCCCGTCGATTTGTGCAAATGTTCATCAATGCGCCCCAGGTATCTCAGATTGTTTT
>CAZFOI010000119.1:0-5681 GCA_964520605.1 uncultured Bacteroidales bacterium | reverse complement strand
CACAATGTATCCGCATTCGGCCAGGCAAAGGCTGTCAGCCCAGGACTCCCGAAGGCTTGATCCTGGTGAACCGGGAGGCATTTGAAAATAAAGCAAAACCGCGCCTGATGGAGCGGTTTATGCAGGAACTTGATGACTAGAACGGAAGGTCGTCGTCTTCAGCAGGGGTTTGTCCTGGCCCCTCATAATCTCCGGAAACATCCATTCCTCCAGCCTGGGGTGATTCCTGGCGGTTGTCATCCCTGCCTCCGAGAAATGTCATGTTTTCTGCCACTATCTCAGTGGTGTATCGTTTGTTGCCTTCTTTGTCTGTCCATTGTCTGGTCTGGATACGGCCTTCGATGTATACCTGGCTCCCTCTTCTGAGATATTTTTCCGAAAGTTCGGCCAGATTACGCCACAATACAATGTTGTGCCATTCTGTTTCTTCCATACGCTTGCCGTCCTGCCCCCTGTAGATGCGATTGGTTGCCAGAGAAAAGGAAGCAACTTTGGCTCCTCCTTCAAGATTTCTGATTTCCGGATCCTTGCCCAGATTTCCTACTAGAATTACCTTATTTACTCCTGCCATTTTTGATGGGATTGTTAAGTGATTGGTTTGTGAATATTTTCAGTAAAGATATTCAGAAAAGTGCCTCAAGACAAATGTTTTCCCCTGTGTGGTAGTCTTAAATATTACATGCTGCGTAACAAGGGTCTTGCGTTCAGTGGGTTTGGCCTTAATGTGAAACTCTTAAGTGGTTTCCTCCGGAATCTGGTCTGCATTGTTGTCGGTTCCTGAATCGGGAATTCTGCACGAGAGCAGATATTGCTCTGTTAGTTGATGAAAAACCTTATGGTCTTCCGGATGAAAGACAACCTCCATGGGGAGGTAATATATGGGCATGCTGCCTGCAATTTCCTTCAAGGCATCCTGCTTCAGGCGCATGGCATCTTTTTCTGTTGTCAGAATGATTTTTGACCGACTGATGGAGCGGTCAAATGCATTTTTCACGGTTTCAAGATCAGCGGGAGTATAATCGTAGTGGTCAGGAAATGCATGCAGGAATACTTCGTTGCAGTGCTTTTTGATGTGTTCTTCCAGGGCATCGGTGCGGGCAATTCCGGTTAGAAGGAAAATGGTTTTAATCTTATCAAGGGATACGGATTCAAACCCCTGGTTCAGGGGCACAGGGTCACCGTAACGCAGGGTAGAAAAACATATTACTCCCTGCCTGTAGGGCCTGATTCTTTCAATAAAGTATTTCCTGTCCAGAGGCGAAAACACGGAAGGTGTCTTGGTCACAATCAGTGCATGGGCTCTTGCGGCACGCCTCTTGGGTTCTCTAAGGGTGCCGCTGGGCAGAAGGTTGTTGTCAAAGAATGGGTTGTAATAATCGGTAAGCAGCAGGTTAAGCCCGGGTTTTACATGTCTGTGCTGAAAAGCATCGTCCAGAATGATCAGATTGGTGTCCGGGAATTGCTTTAATACAAGCGCAATGCCTTTTCTCCTTTTTTCATGCACCGCAACAACAATATTTGGGAATTTCCGGCTGATTTGCAAAGGTTCATCACCAATTTCATGAGCATCTGATTCTGGAGAAGCAAGCCGAAACCCTCTGGTTTTTCTCTTATAACCTCTGCTGATCACGGCAATACGATAGTCATCGCCAAATGCCCTTACCAGGTATTCTACATGCGGGGTTTTTCCGCTTCCTCCTGCACTAAGGTTGCCCACAGAAATAACCGGCACAGGAAAGCCTGCCTGGCGGAGCACTCCCAGATCGAACATCAGGTTGCGCAGCTCTGCAATCAATCCGTAGAGTAATGATAAAGGATACAGTATAACCTTTGTCCATCCCATGTTTCAAAGATATGAATTCCAACGGTTTTTTTATCTTTACACCTCAGGCTGTCTGAATTTTTTACGACCCTGAATTATGATGCAAACCAACAGAAATATGCAACTGAAACACATCTTACAGGCCATTGAAGAGGCCGCACCATTTTCGCTTCAGGAAAACTATGACAATTCCGGGATTCAGTTTGGGCACCCCGACAAAGAAGTTTCCTGCGTTTTGGTGTGTCTGGATGTTACCCCGAAGGTTGTCCGGGAAGCCATAGACCTTGGGTGCGATCTTATTGTTTCTCATCATCCCGTCGTTTTTCAACCACTAAAGAAGATCACCGGCGATGATCCGGCACAACATGCACTGATTATGGCCATTCGGCATGATATTGCCATTGTTTCTGCACATACCAACCTGGATGCAGCCTTATTAAACAAGGCATTGGCAGACAGGTTTGGCCTTATAGGGAAACGCCTGCTGATGCCTGCAGCGGGAATTTTGAAAAAACTCGTTACATTTTGCCCACAGACTCATGCTGCCAGGGTCAGGGATGCGTTATTTGGTGCCGGCGCCGGTGTTATTGGAGCATACGATTCCTGCAGTTTCAATACACATGGCTTTGGAACCTTCAGAGGAGATGAAAGCACCAATCCATTTGTTGGAGAAAAAAACGAATTGCATCAGGAAGAAGAGGTCAGAATAGAGACAATATTTCCAGGGTATAACACATCCGGGGTTCTTGAGGCCCTGCACGGTGCACACCCATATGAAGAGGTAGCCTATGATATTTACCCTGTCGAAAATATGCATCCCGGCTTTGGGTCCGGAATCATTGGTAATTTGCCTGAAGAAATGGAGGAAGGAAATTTTCTTGATCTGGTAAAGCAGCAACTGGGAACCCTGATTTTAAAGCACTCCAAAAAGACCGGCAGAAAAGTACGCACTGTGGCCCTTTGCGGAGGTGCCGGTGGGTTTTTGCTAAGCAGGGCAATGGCTGCCGGTGCGGACGCATTCATAACTTCTGATATAAAGTACAATATGTATATTGATGCAGAGGAGAAAATTCTGTTGGTTGATGCCGGGCATTTTGAAACCGAGACAATTGCGAAAGAAATCCTGCATGATATTCTTAAGAAAAAATTGATTAACTTTGCAGTCCTGATTTCAAAGGAGAATACAAACCCTGTATATTATCATTAATCAAGCTTTTATGGCAAAAAGTGCAAAATCCGATAGCGAACCGGCAAAAATGATCAATCCCAGCACCGGAACGGAGGGTTCACCCGTTGTTCCGCCCGAAACCGGTACGGAAGACAGCATAGAAAAGGCCGTCAGCAAAAAGCTGATCGCATTGTATACCCTTCAGACCATAGATACCCAGATAGACAAAATCCGCATAATTCGCGGAGAACTGCCCCTGGAAGTTCAGGATCTGGAAGACGAAATTGAAGGATTGGCTACCAGGGTAGAGAAATTCAATCAGGAACTCCGTGATCTTGAATCCGACATTTCTGCCCGGCGCATTTCAATCAAAGAGAGCTTCGATTTGATAAAAAAATACGAAGCCCAGCAGATGAACGTGAGAAACAACAGAGAGTTTGACTCCCTTTCGAAAGAGATCGAATATCAGACACTGGAGGCGCAGTTGTCTGAAAAGAAGATCAAGGAGTATACGGCCGCCATGGAGCTAAAAAAACAATCCGTAGAAGAGGTTGGACAGGAGCTGGAGGAAAGAAGCAAAGACCTTGAGGCCAAAAAGAACGAGCTTAACGATATTGTCGCTGAGACCCGAAAAGAAGAAGAATTGCTGCTGGAAAAATCTCGCGAGCAGAAAAGCCGTATCGAAGACCGTTTGCTCAATGCATATGAGAGAATTCGCGAAAATGCACGCAACGGATTGGCTGTTGTTCCGGTAGAAAGGGATGCCTGTGGTGGATGTTTCAACAAAATTCCACCCCAGCGTCATCTGGATATCCGCCTGCACAAAAAGATCATTGTGTGTGAATATTGCGGGAGGGTGCTTGTAGATGAAGAAATTGTAAATAGTGTCGAGAATTAAAAAAAAACCGGGATGCTCTCCCGGTTTTTTTTTAGAACCTCCAGCCAAGCGTTACCCTGTAGGTGCTGTTTGAAAAGTCCCGGTTTACCGTTGGAAGGGGTATGGCCTCGTTTTCCAGTTGATACAGTACATATGATTCGCTGTAAAACCCAAAGCTGTAGGCAAAGTCAATAAAGCTTGATTTCCCCCTGAAGCCAATTCCCGCAGAAAGTATGTTTTTGCTTGCATCATTTACACCCTTGCGGTAGGGGCTGGTATGATGCGCATATCCCGCTCTAAGCACAAAGGGATCCATACGCAATTCGGTTCCTGCCCTGAGAATGTGCTGACTGCTCAGTCTGTTACGTATATAGTTGTTTTCATCTGAAAAACTGTATGAATCGCTTCTCAGCCGGGCTTTGGTATGGTCTGTATACTCATAATCAAGGCTTACCAGGCCCGATTTACCGAAAACAAGCCCCAAACTGCCAATTGCTCTTAATGGTGTGGTTAGCTCGTAATTGAAATAGCCGTTGGGTGATTGCTTAAACTTGGCATTTTCATCATAATCGGGATAGTCAGCCGGGTCCAGAGTAAGGTCTGAACGCATGCTTGCGCGATATTCATCTTCCAATTTCAGAAAACCCGGAGTATGGACGGCTGCCCCCAGACGGACCATTTCTGTAAGCCAGGCAATGGCTCCGATTTTCACCTGATAACCACGTCCTTTTGTTTCGTGCCAACTGGTGTAGGTCAGTGAATTGAAATAAGGACTGAGGTTGTTGTTGTCCCTTTCGCTAAGAACGCTGTTTTGTTCATAGCTAACGGAAGGCAATCCAAGAGTGGCACCCAGATACAGGCGGTCATTATAATTGGCCCCAAGGGATAGCACTACTTCCCGAATGGATCCGGAGCTGTTCATTTCCATTCTTTGCATCACCTGTCCGTTTTCCATATCCACAAAGAAACCATTGGCATCCCTGTCGAGCAGATAGGTATCCCAGGCAAGGCCGGTGGTGAAATCATCCAGGGCAGCAACACTCCCCTCTCTTCTGGCCTGTTCCAGGAAGCTGGTCATTAGTGAGCTGTGCCTGTTAAATCCCTCGGCAATCCAACGATTGTTGAAATTGTTGTGTCGGTTGATGCCAAAGCCAAGATTAACAAACCTCCAACCTCCATTATCGTTTTCTGAGGTTTTGATGCTGTAGACATATCCAATGCTTCCAAGGTTCATGTTGTATTTCATGTCATCGGAAACCGTTCCATAATGGGTGCTTTCTATTGAATGATATCCCATGGAGGGAGAGAATACAAACTCTGAGCTTCTGTATATTCCCAAACCGGCAGGATTGGTGCTCAGTACTGAGAAATCTCCGCCAAGCGCACCGAAGGCTCCACCCATACTGGTAAAACGGGCGCTTCCTCCGAATTCAGTCATGGAAAATCTCAGGGCATCCATTTCGTTTTGAGCATACAATGGTGCTGACATTATAAGGGATACAATAATCCCATAAACGATCCTTTTCATAGGGATGAATATTTGGTGATTCAATGCCGGTGGTTATCCCAACCGGAAAAATAATTTTGATGCAATCAGGAGCCCCTGCCTGATCTGCCTGAGGATGAAGACCCTTCACTTGAACGGCTTGGAGGCGGAGACGAACTGCCGCTTGAGGCCGGAGGTGAACTTGTCCCACTGCTCCTGCTTGGAGAACTGACGCTTCTGCTTGGCGTTGATGCAGGCGAGGATGTTCCCCTGGAGGGGGTTGTAACCTGCCTGGTAGGCGCTGTCTGTACCTGCCTTGACTGTCCGC
>CAZFOI010000118.1:0-5709 GCA_964520605.1 uncultured Bacteroidales bacterium | reverse complement strand
TGGCGTTTTATGATATTCATGACAACATGGACCTGGCAGAAGACTTCCTGAAATATCTCATAAGATATGTCATGGAGCACTGTCCTGAAGACCTTGCTTTTTTGGAAAAAATGTATGACGACACCCTCACACAGCGTTTGAACTTTGTAGTTGAGAATGAGTTTGTACGCATCAGTTACACAGAAGCCATTGACATTCTCATACAATCCGGACAGTCATTTGAATTTTCGGTAAGTTGGGGAATGGACCTTCAATCCGAACATGAAAGGTATCTGGTTGAAAAGCATTTTATGAAACCGGTTATTTTAACCGATTATCCCAAGGACATCAAGGCGTTTTACATGAAGCTCAATGATGACGGTAAAACCGTCAGGGCTATGGATGTCCTGTTTCCCAAAATCGGTGAAATAATCGGAGGGTCCCAAAGAGAAGAGGATTACAACAAGCTGCTTGGCAGGATTCGAGAAATGAATATTCACGAGAAGGATGTGTGGTGGTATTTGGAAACCAGACAATTCGGTACCGCACCCCATAGTGGTTTCGGACTTGGTTTTGAAAGGCTGATGCTGTTTATCAGTGGTATGGGGAATATCCGGGACGTCATTCCATTTCCAAGAACACCCCAAAACGCAGAATTCTGATAGCAGAAAATGCCGGATACCATAGGGCGATTTAGAAGGCATACTAATAAAAATTTTTATAATTTGGCTGCATCATAATTCTGTACTCTATAAAACAAACGGGTATTCATGTTAAAGCAACGACTCCAGCAAAAACTGCTTCAAAAGCTGTCTCCCCAGCAGATTCAGCTTATGAAACTTTTGCAGGTTCCTGCCATCATGTTAGAGCAGCGAATCAAGCAGGAGATAGAGGAAAACCCGGCACTGGAAGAAGGACCTGACGATTTTCAGGAGCCTGAGTATACTCAGGATGATGAATACGGAGAATATGATCCGGAACAGGCAGAAAAAGATCATGATGCAGACGAGCTCAGGCGCAATGATGATGATGAGTTCGACCTGAGTGATTATATGGATGACGATGAAACGCCTGCCTATCGTTTGTATGCAGACAATTACAGCTCCGATGATGAACACCGGGAAGCACCGCTAACTTCAGGCGACAGCTTTCAGGAGTTGCTGCTTTCGCAGTTGGGTATGAGAATACTGGAAGATCGAGAGAAACTAATAGCCAGACACATTATCGGCAACATCGACGAATCCGGATACCTGCAACGCGATGTTCATTCACTCATTGACGATCTGGCTTTTTCACAGAACCTGGAAACCAGTTTCAAGGAAGTGCTAAGACTCATCAGGATTATTCAGGAGTTTGACCCTCCGGGTGTTGGCGCCCGCGACCTTCAGGAGTGTCTGCTCATTCAGCTCAGAAGGAAACACCCGAAAACATTGCCCATTCAGAATGCCATCCTTACACTTGAAAAGAGCTTTAATGATTTCACCAGAAAGCATTTCGACAAAATCCGGCGCAAACACGGGTTTTCAGAAAAAGTGCTTAAGGAGGCCATAGATGAGGTGTTGAAACTCAATCCCAAACCCGGAGGTGCGCTTCAGGACTCAGGGCGGGATTCACAGTATATCGTTCCGGATTTTATTATAACCAACTTCGGAGGACAACTTGAATTGATTCTTAATTCTCGCAATGCCCCGGATCTCAGGATAAACCGGACCTATTCCGAAATGCTGGAGACCCTGGCCGAAACCAAAGGGAAAGCAGATCAAAGGCAGAAAGATGCCATTATGTTTGTGAAGCAGAAGCTCGACAGCGCCAGATGGTTTATCGACGCCATCAGGCAAAGACAAAATACCCTTATGGTTACCATGGAAGCCATCATGCATTTTCAGAGGGAATACTTTCTCACCGGGGATGAAACCACCCTGAAGCCAATGATTTTAAAGGACATTGCTGATGTTGTAAGATTGGATATTTCCACCATTTCCCGGGTAGCCAACAGCAAATATGTCCAGACTCCCTTTGGAACCTTTCTGCTGAAAAGTTTTTTTTCAGAGTCTCTGCAAACAGATACCGGAGAAGAAGTGTCAACCAGGGAGGTAAAAAAGATTCTTCAGGATTGCATTGAAGGCGAGAACAAAAAAAAGCCCCTTACAGACGATGAGCTTGCCGCTATTCTGAATGATAAGGGATACAATATTGCCAGAAGGACCGTTGCCAAATACAGGGAGCAATTGGATATTCCCGTAGCACGATTGAGAAAGGAACTTTCCTGAGATGAAGATTGAGCTGGCCCTTGCCCGTTTTTTTTCTGTGGTGTTTCACCCCTTGTTTATGCCAAGCCTGGGGTTGTTGCTGCTTTTTTACCTTGAAGCATACATTTCAATGTCTATTCCTCTGCAGGCAAGGCGGTTATTATTGCTTATTGTTTTTGTAAATACAGCAATTGCCCCCGCTTTGGCCATATTGTTACTAAAAAAAACCGGTCTGGTTGACAATGTGCAGTTAGACAAACGGAGCGAGAGGATGTTGCCTTTACTGATTACGGCCCTTTTCTTTTTTCTCACATTCTTTCTGCTCAAAAAAGTTGCGCTGCCTTCTTTGATTTATTTTTATGTATTGGGTGCCACCTTGCTGGTATTGCTTTGCCTGATCGTCACCTTCAGGTATAAAATCAGCATCCATAGCACTTCCTTGGGTGGATTCACCGGCTTTCTGCTCACGGCTTCCTGGTTTCTGGGTGTAGATTGGTCGGGGCTTATAATGGCCGCATTTCTGCTTTCCGGAATTGTCGGCGCTTCCCGCATCAGACTCAATGCCCATACTCCCATGCAGGTGTATTCGGGATATTTGATGGGACTTGGGGTGATGTTGCTGTTGTTTATCTACCTACGCGGGGGCTAAGAAGGCAATAATCTGTTTTCAGCCTGTTTGGGCAACATATTTTTCAAAAGATTTCCAGTAATACATGTCAATTCCCTGTTTGCGACCTTCTGACAGTATCGTTTCGTATTGCTTTTTAAGTGAGTCTGTGCCATGTTTGGTTTGCGCCTCCATGGCTTCCTGCATGTCCGCTCCAACAGAGCGTTTCAATATTCCGGATACCATCCATACAGGAAGGGCAAACAGAACAAATGGGAAAATGGCATAGGGCTTCCCCCCTCTTTTCTTTAACAGGCGAAAGCCTTCCCTGATGGCAGAAACCGAATGACGTATCATTTTTTTATTTCGGGCATATGCCCGGTAGCTTCCTGCCTTCCGGGATGCACCCCATAACGCTCCCTGCCAGATGTACTGGGCTTGTATCCAGCGGGCAATATTCTGGTTGATGCTTGGGCGCATGCCGGATTCACCAAAAATCTCAGCAATCTTTTTTATTCTTTCAGTAATCCGCCCATCAGGTTCTCCCAACAGGGTATTGCCTGTTTTAAACAAATAGGTGTAAATGCTTGAGTCGTTGCGCCCCCCCGCAATTGTTCCGGGATAACCAAAAAGAAACCTTTCTTTGGCAAAGTGTTTGCGAATCAGGTCAAACTCATTCCACAGGCTTCCCATGAACAGTATGTGAGCGTTTCCTGAATATTTGGCAAGATAAGGAACGGCATCATGAAGCTGTGATTGTTTTAAAGTAACAATTATAAGGTCATAGGCCTGACCGGGATCCAGTTGATCTGTTATTCCCGGACGAAACACTGTGGTTGAGTATGTTTTTTTTGCCGGTCTTAAATCTGTACAGGCAATGCTGATCCCGGAATTGCTGTATCTGACCATGCGTTGCTTGCGCACAAGAAGGCTTACATCGAAGCCGGCCTCGGATAACTGCCAGGCGATGGTCGTCCCAATGACGCCTGCACCATATACCAATATCCTCATATAGCTCATTTTCAGTTGAAGCCTGCCCGGGGCATTATGTGCCGGGGCAGAATCCGATTATTGTATCAAAAATACACACTGAAATCGAAACTTTTGCAATTTGGACAGAATTGCTTTGCGCTCCAAGTGCTTTTATTAATTTTACTTTTGTGCTTTAAAACCCAAGACATGCATTCAAACTCCCTGCTGGAAAGTCCGATAGCCTATCTGAAAGGAGTGGGCCCGCAAAGGGCTGAATTGCTGTCAAAGGAATTGGATATAAAAACTTTCGGCGACTTATTGCACCACTATCCCTTCAGGCATATAGACAGAAGCCGGTTTTACAGCATTTCTGAAATAAGCGGGGATTTCCCTTTGGTCCAGGTCCGGGGCATTCTGTCTGATATCCGGCTACATGGGGGGAAACGAACCAACAGAATGACAGCCCGGCTTATCAGTGGAGATGACAGTATGGAGTTGGTCTGGTTCAGGGGGTTTAAATGGCTGAAAGAAGCATATAAGCCTGGTCAGGAATATGTGGTTTTCGGAAAGCCAAATGTTTTCGGGAAAAAGGTTTCCATGCCCCATCCCGAAATGGAGGCAGTGACTAAAGAATCTGCCATTCAGTTGCCATCAATGCAGGCGGTATACAATACCACTGAAAAACTCCGGGCAAAGGGTCTGGATAGCCGGGGAATCGGTCGTCTGGTTAAAACATTACTGCCTCAGGTTATCGATAGTCTTCACGAAACCCTTCCTGCCGAAATACTCGATTCATTAAAGCTTCCGGGCAGGCAGCAAGCCATTCAGAACATTCATTTTCCGGATAGTGCCGAAGGTTTGAAAAAGGCAATTGCCCGTATAAAATTCGAGGAACTGTTTTATGTCCAGCTGAATTTGCTTAGGCATAAGCAAATACGATCTGAAAAATCCGGAGGCCATATATTTGAGATAATTGGAGAACGATTCAACCATTTTTATCACCACCAACTCAATTTTGAGCTCACAGGAGCGCAAAAAAGGGTATTAAAGGAAATACGCAGCGATACCCTGAGCGGTAAACAAATGAACCGATTGTTGCAGGGAGATGTGGGCAGCGGAAAGACCGTGGTGGCCCTGATGAGTATGCTGATGGCTCTGGACAATGGATTTCAGGCGTGTTTAATGGCTCCCACAGAGATTCTTGCCTTTCAGCATTACGAATCGCTTAACAGCCTGCTTAAGGGCATGGATTTGAAAATCGGCCTTCTGACCGGCTCAACAAGATCTGCCTTGCGCAGGGAGTTGCTTGCTGAATTACACGATGGCAGTATGCACATTGTTATTGGCACCCATGCCTTGATTGAGGAGGTGGTGCGATTCAATCGCCTTGGGTTCGTGGTGATTGATGAGCAGCATCGGTTTGGTGTAGCCCAGAGGGCCCGATTGTGGTCAAAAAGCAAGATTCCTCCACATGTTCTGGTAATGACGGCTACTCCGATACCCCGGACCCTGGCCATGACCCTTTATGGAGATCTTGATGTTTCTGTTATTGATGAACTGCCACCCGGCAGGAAGCCGGTTAAAACCATTCACCGAACCGACGCCCATAGGTTGCGGGTGTTTGGTTTTATGCGTGAGCAGATTAAACTGGGAAGGCAGATTTATGTGGTTTATCCCCTGATTCAGGAATCTGAAAGTCTCGACCTGAAAGACCTTACCGATGGCGTTGAGACTATTGTCAGAGACTTTCCTCCTCCTGATTATTCGGTAAGCATAGTACATGGGAAAATGAAACCTGCTGACAAGGATTATGAAATGCAGCGCTTTGTAAGAGGTGAAACCCAGATAATGGTTGCCACCACGGTAATTGAGGTTGGCGTTGACGTTCCCAATGCCTCCATC
>CAZFOI010000117.1:5069-5791 GCA_964520605.1 uncultured Bacteroidales bacterium | reverse complement strand
TACTATTACATATGACAATCTGTTTTTTGATATTACGTAATCATAAAAAATTGACTATCTTTGCAAACGAAAATGCAGAGCTGGGTTATTTCTTTGCCCCATTAGAACTTGTATTCTTACCCGCAGCTTAATCTCTCCATCTCATTTTACTATTTTCAACAAGACAGACCCGCAACGAAGCGAGGTCATTAACACTATATTACCATACTATGACGACTTTTGAAAGTCTGGAATTATCCATGCCCATTTTGCAGGCATTAAAGAGCAAAAGGTATACAAAACCAACCCCGATTCAGCAACAATCCATTCCAATTATACTTGCCGGAAAAGACCTGTTTGGCAGCGCCAGAACCGGCACCGGAAAAACTGCAGCGTTTTCATTGCCACTGATACAAATTCTTAGTAATAAAGAGCAATACGGCAAAAACCCCCGGGCACTGATTCTTGCTCCCACAAGGGAACTTGCCCAGCAAATAAGCGAAAGTATTAAGGTATACGGAAATCACACCAAACTGCGCCATGTGGTGATTTATGGCGGGGTCTCCCAACAAAACCAGGTTAATTCCCTTCGAAGGGGATGCGACATTGTGGTTGCCACCCCGGGCAGGCTGCTCGACCTTATAAACCAGCAGCACCTCAGCCTTAAATCTGTGGAGCATCTGGTATTGGATGAAGCAGATAAAATGCTTGATTTAGGATTTGAAGTAGAACTTGAAGAACTT
>CAZFOI010000117.1:0-5059 GCA_964520605.1 uncultured Bacteroidales bacterium | reverse complement strand
TTTATTAACGACATCAGGCGCATTAGTGCCTATCTGCCCAAAAACAGGCAATCCCTGTTGTTTTCGGCCACCCTGTCTACTGAGATCCGAAAACTGGCAGCTACCCTTCTTTCGCATCCTGTATCCATAGACATCAAGCCGGACAAAACCCTTGACACCCATACCAGAGAACAGGTTTACTTCATTGAAAAGGGATTTAAAATCCAATTGCTGGAACATTTGATGCAGCAGGAGCACATTGAACGCTCCCTGGTATTTACCCGGACCCGCAGGGGTGCAGACAGGCTGGTAAAGGCACTGGCGAAGAAAGGCATTGCAGCGCTGGCCATACATGGGGATAAATCACAATCCCAGCGCCTGAATGCACTGGCCATGTTTAAAAGCAGGAAGCTGAGCATGCTCATTGCCACAGACGTAGCCTCACGAGGTATAGACGTACAGGACCTGTCGCATGTGATCAATTACGACCTTCCTGAGCAAAGCGAGACTTATACCCACCGTATAGGCCGCACCTCAAGGGCAGGTCTTGACGGAACCGCCTTTTCTTTTTGCAGCCCGGAGGAAAAAGCATACCTGAATGATATTCAGAAATTCAGGGGCAGGAATATTCCTGTAGGGGTCCATCCTTTTTAATCCATTTTGGATTACTTAAGGGTGGGATAATACTACCTACTCCGTGAACCACCTCCTAAGGATGGCATCATAGGTACCATCTGTCTTGATTGCCTGAAGTGCCTGTTGCCATCTGTTCACAGTGGCTGTGGGGGTGCTTTTTGAGAATGCGATATAGTAATCGGAAGACATCAGAACAAATTCCGGAATTACATCAGCAAAAGCATATCCATTTGACAGCAGAATATCCGATATGGTTACACTGGAACATACAAAAGCATCTGCATAGCCGCCCATGAGTGCTTCCACAGCGGCACCTGGTTCATCGAAAGATACCAGATTGGTAAATCCGAGCTGACGCAGGTGTTGATCAGAAAACCATGAACTTACTGTGGCGATGGCAGTTAGGTTTCTGGCTTGCTGAATGCTTGTAATACTTAGGTTATTACCTTTTTTCAGGTAGAAGTAGGTTTCATTGGCACCGATAGGACCAACCCATTGGAACAGATTCTCCCTGATTGGGGTTCTGTCCATGGTAAACAGGCAGAAATTCGGATTGTACAGAGCCATATTATAGGCATTCTCCCAGGTAGTCAGGCTGATTTTCTCAAATATTCGCTCCCTGTTCATTATCTCAAAAACAACATCAGCACCAAATCCGCTGATTTCCCCGTAAGGATTCATAAATGTCAATGGGGGGTAGTTCTCAGTATATATTAACAGTGTACCGGGAAAATCTGATGTATTCAGGTACTTCTGGGACAATTGCCCCAGGTGACCGTTTTTCTTGAGCCTGTCTATCTCTTCCTGAAAGTCCTGTACCACCTGATCGGGAACATTCTTGTTAAAGGCAAAATACAGGAGATCAGTTTTAATCGGCAGAACATGCCTTACGTGATAATAAAGATATCCCATGCCCTCAAGTGAAGACTTGATTGACAAGATATCGGACGGAAACAAATCGATGTTACCCTGAAGCAATTGCTGCAAAGCCTCCTGTTGGTTATTAAAGTAAACCAGATTGGTAAAACCCAGGGATTCAAGATGCTGGGTTATGGCATAATCGCGCAGAACCCCAAGGGCCTCGACCTTTCTTGCATCGGACATGGAGTGTATGACCTGCTGGTTTTGCGATCTGGCATAAAAACGCCATTCAAGGGATGCAAAAGGCCCCGCCCACTTAAACAGATCGGCTCGTTCTGCATTCAAAGCCATGGTAAAGAGCACGGCGTTGTCTGTATTTTGCAACCTGGCATAAGCCTCCTCCCAGGGCATAACATCAACCTTAAAAGGAATCTCCAACTTAAGGGCAATCTCTCTTAATAAATCAGGTGCAAGACCAAGGATTTCGCCACCGGATTCAAAATTGAAAGGGGCATAATTTTCTGTGATAAGGGTCAGATCATGTGGATATTTCCCAGTCTCGTCCTTGTTACAACCAAGGGTAAGAAAAATAAAAATTACAGAAAGACACCATGAAAAAACGGTCTTTTTTTGCATATTAACTGGCTTTCGGATGGACACGCATTGTATTAACCAAAAATACATATATTTATTCCATTTCCACAAAAACTTCAACAATCACGGGATCTGACAGAACCCTTTCACCAATACTATTCGTATAGGGTAGCAGGCATGCAGCCAGACCCCAAACTGGAAAAATAATTAAAAAGCAGGCTGGGAGATTTTTCCTCCTTGTCTGAAAAATCAGAGTATTCGTTTTGCCACCCGTGACTTATGGCAATTTCCAGGCACCGATAATACCCTTTGCCTTTTTGAAGGCAACCACTATAGCAGAAATAGTTTTGGAATTTCCCTGATTATGCTTCCAGCCTCCTTAGGTAGCCTTTGGGATTCCAGGTAATCCCGTACTTTTCGCGCATTCTGTCAATCTCAAAATCGGCACATTCTTTTATGAAGGTTTCTATCGCTTCATACGGACCGGGCCGTGGGCCTATATTCAGACCATGATGGCAGATGCTGTCTTCTACAATAAAATAGTCTCCCGGTTTTACAAGCGCAGAATACATCCTTAGCACACCCAAAGTGTTCTCATAGGTGTGCGAACTGTCCTCTATTATCATAACCCGTTCATCTTCTTGGATCAGTTGCTCTACCATAGGAAAATTTTCACGCGCATCTCCCTGGATAAAAGTAATTCTTGGGTGGGACTTAACCTTTTCCGGTACATCCGCATGGGCTATATCAAGGCCAATAATCCTCCCCTTCCCAATATTATCAAGAAGGTGAGCAAGGTATAATGTACTTCCTCCGCTAGCGTTGCCTATTTCAATTATCACATCGGGCGTTCTTTCAAAAATAATTTCCTGATAAACCCAGGCATCCAGAGGGTTTTTCAATGTCTTTACCCCAAAGTAGGTTGTCTGCATCATGATACCATCCTGAATTATTGGTAAAACCTTTCTTAAAGGCGCTTTCAGGTTAAGTTCCATAAAGTGGTTTTTGGCCATTCGAATGCCTGCTGTAGAAAACAAGTTTGAAAAATTCATTCGCATTTCCTGAAATAGTTTGCTATTAAATTAGTCTTTTAACCAATACCAATTGTCCCATGAGAAGATTATTATTTATTTCAATCACTGGATGGCCACATGGAATATTTGATCAAATAATATTACTAATTTTGTCTGATAAACTACATCTAATCAATGCCCCAAAATCATAATAACGATTGATTGCCGGTTGTCAATGAGTATCAGACAGAACAGAATGGGCGCATTTGTACTGCTACTGCTTTTCATTTTAAAAGCAGGATATACTGTTTATTGGTCTGGAGACTCAGTACTTTCATTCCGTTTTATTGAACAAAACTTACCTGTTTGTCCTTCTGAAGCAGATCATTCGTTTGCAGCTCATACAATACTGTCTGATATTCTGCCTCCTGTCTCAGAAAGAAGCTACCAGCATCAGCAACCTAATTACAGGCATCAACATACAGAATTTCAATACTCTACAGCGGTAATTCAAATTAAGCTAAGACAATACATCAGGTATGCTTCTGCCATAATGCCATCGCTGGAATCTACCCACATAATATTTCCATTTCATACCTACATCTGATCCGGTTTCTTTCCTGCCAATTTTTTCGGTATGCTACTCAATAATTGAGCAGCATTAATTATCTAATTAGCATTTATAAGCAAAAGAAAATGAACTGGATAGTGATACTTACAGCCGTGATTATTGTTGCCATTTTTGCTGTACCGTTTATTCTTGTCAGCCGCAAAAAAAGCAGTGACCTGAACCCTGATGGTTCAGATGAGAACAATAAACCTGACCAACCAATGCGTCAGCGCAGCAAAACCAAATAACATACACGACATCATTCAAAGCGCTTTTCTGCACTGTAAATGATCAGCAGGAAAGCAGACACCCGGGATATTAATCCTTTAGGGTGTAAAAATAATTCAGGCCAATCCAGAATCGATGCCGTGCATATCCTGAAATAAATGAATTGGCCCGGTGATCCAGACCCAGCTCTAGTTTTCCGGCGGGAGATAATGCATAACCAAGGTAGGCTGCCGTGCGCACCTCCAGATCGTAATCGTTCTCTTGGAAAGCATTCAGATATTCGTTGCTTAGCTTTAGGAAAAACTCCCCCGGATCAAGTGATTGCCCTTGCAAAGGGATTTCTGACGACAATCTGTAACGGAAGCGAAACTCGGCAGGGTTTTGCATGCCAAAGCTCTGGTCCATGGAAATTCTGTGCGAGAGACGAAACGATGGATAATTCCTGGAAATGCTGATTTGCTGTATGGCCCGGTGCCTGATGCCATTTTCTGAGATGCGTGCAAGATACCCACCCCCGATCGTTGTTCGCAGGCGAATCCGGGTTGCGGCAATCAATGACACATCGGTAAGCGAATATGTAAATCGAAAGGAATCACGGTAGATGATCTGCCTGGATTCTGCTTTGAAATTCACAGACCAGTCTTTTGGAAGCCTTTTATTGATGTTGACCGAGGGCAAAATGCCCCATTGCGGGTTTGGCCTGGCATGCAGATTAACAGATACCAGCACAAACAACAGCAGAAACAACCAGCTTCGCCCCATATCAGTAAATAATATTATCCGTGCTTTTCTCCACAATCCTTGCTCTGCTGACATATGTACCCGTTTCAGAAAACAAGTATTCAAACATCACAAAAGAACCTTCGAGCCGGGTAGAAATCACAATCTCATAATGTACCTCTACTCCAAGCAAATCAGACCTGTATCTGAATTGGTCTCTGATAAGTTCCTTGTTTCCTGATAGCTGTAGCTGGACTTTCTCAATGGCATAACGACCGAACTCGGAATATAGAAAATCCTGGATTTTTTGATTGACTCCGGATGGGATGTCTTCGGCTGATATTTCTATTTCCATATCCTAAAAGGTGCTGTTCTCTGAGAATTTAATGCTGTAATTTTTTCCTCTGTAACGGGTTTT
>CAZFOI010000116.1:0-5792 GCA_964520605.1 uncultured Bacteroidales bacterium | reverse complement strand
GTTTGTAATGAGACAGGGTGTCTATGATCCCGAATCTCAGGTAATGATGCTTACACGCCAATTGGCCATGGACCTTTCACAAAACAATCAGCCGGGAACCCGGGTACTTGAGAACCGCCTGGAGCTCTTGGGTGAATATGGAGGAACCTACCTGAAGCTCAGTCGTATTTTGGAGGAAATGAGCCCCGACCTGGTGGAGATACAGCGCAGATACAGAGAAGCAAAAACAGATAAGGAGCAGTTTATACCGTATTCCTTTATTCTTGACAGGGCATCTGTTCCTGAAAAAAAGGCCTATCCCGTTCGATGGCTCATCGTATTTCTCTCTGCTTTTGGAACCGGATTTCTCGGAGTAATGCTGTTGATTGTATTGGAAAGCCTTAAAAGAAAAGGCATTATCGGGGAGAAAGCCATCCAGGGTGCATAACAAGCTGCAGGGCATGTCTGATCGAAAAACGATTTTGCTTTTTTATGGATTGGCTGCCATTTTTACAGCAATCAATCTGCAGTTTCTGTCAAAGGAGGTATACTGGCTGATTGCCGTTCCCATGATTGCCGTGATCGGGCTCCTTTTGTTCTTTGCTTTGGATAAACTTGCCTTCCTTCTGGCTTTTATTGCCCCGTTTTCGTTTACCTATGCCCATGAGGCACTCGGGTTTACCATTGACCTGCCTACTGAGCCAATCATACTTTTGATTATGGCCATTTTCCTGTTCAGGCTTGTGTACGATGGTTCTGTTGATGTAAGGGCGGCAAAACATCCCATAGGCATCATCATATTGCTTCATCTTGTTTGGATGTTTGTCACTTCAGTAAGCAGTGAGATTCCCCTGGTTTCTTTTAAATACCTGCTAAGTCGGTTTTGGTTCGTGATTGTGTTTTTCTTTGCTTTCATACCCATGTATGCCACTCCGGGAAAAATTAAAAAATTCTTGTGGTTTTTCGGTCTGGGATTGGGTGTGGTGGTTATATACGCCACCATAAGGCATGCGGGTTTCGGATTTGAAAGGAAACTTGGATACTTTGTTGTCAGGCCTTTCTTCAATGATCACACCCATTATGCTGCCGTACTGGCCCTTATTGCACCATTTTTCGCTATTTCGGTTTTCGATCGCTCGTATAAAAAATGGTTGCGATGGATGGCCGTGTTTTTGTTTCTGATTCTTTGCATGGGCATACTTCTCAGTTACAGCAGGGCCGCCTGGGTCAGCATAGCCATTGCCGCTGCCGCCGCAGTAATCCTGATTATGCGTATTCGATTTGGGTTCTTGCTGGCAGGAAGCATTCTGGTGCTTGCCTCGCTTTTTGCTTTTCAGACAGACATTGTAATGAAACTGCAAAGAAACACCCAGGAAAGTTCAGGCGATTTTGCTGAGCATGCACGATCAATCTCCAATATTACCACCGATGCATCCAACCTGGAACGCATCAACCGATGGCGTTCAGCCATCCGCATGTATCAGGAACGGCCGGTTCTGGGATGGGGACCCGGCACGTATCAATTAGTATATGCGCCCTTTCAGAGATCAGAAGATTATACGATCATAACTACCCACTTTGGCGATCAGGGCAATGCCCATTCAGAATACCTGGGTCCGCTTGCTGAAAGCGGTCTTCCGGGAATGCTGCTGTTTTTGACCCTGGCTGTTTTGCTTTTGTATAAAGGGGTTCAGTTGTCGAAAAGGGCTCCTGACAGGGAGCTCAGAATGATTGCACTTTCTATTACCCTTGGCCTGACAACCTACCTGACCCATGGGGTATTGAATAATTTTCTTGATACAGACAAGGCCGGCATTTTGTTTTGGGCAATGGCCGGAATGCTGGTGGCAATAGACATGAATTATCTTAATAAAATCCACTATGGAAACATTAAAAAATCTTCTGACGCACCGAACCATTCGAAAATATAAAGGGGAGCCCATCCCCGAAGACATTCTGGACAGGATTCTTGAAGCCGGGTTCAGGGCTTCGACCACTGGCAATATGCAGCTTTATAGTGTTATTGTATCCCGGGATGAGGATAGCAGAAAAAAACTATGCTCCATGCATTTTGGCCAGAAAATGGTTGAACAGGCTCCTGTTCTGCTGACGTTTTGCGCTGATTTTAACAGGTTTAATAAATGGTGCAGGCAAAGAGATGCTGATCCGGGTTACGACAATTTCCTGTCATTTTTTACTGCTGCGATTGACGCTTTGCTGGTGGCGCAAAATGTTGCCGTAGCTGCTGAAGATTATGGTTTGGGTATATGCTATCTTGGAACAACAACCTATCAGGCCGACAAACTGATAGAGTTTTTTAATCTCCCTGAGGGCGTGGTTCCGGTGACCACTCTGGTGGTCGGCTATCCCGATGAAGCACCGCCATTAACAGACCGGTTGCCTTCAAAGGCTTTGATACATAATGAAGTGTATCAGGATTATACCCCAAAACAAATCGATGATATATACAGGGAAAAGGAATCTCTTCCCTTAACGGCAAAACTGTTGGAAGAAAACCAATTGGATAACCTTGCCCAGGTTTTTGCCTATAAAAGGTATACCAGAAAGGACAACCTGCATTTCAGCAAGGTGCTGCTGGATGTGCTCCATGACCAGGGGTTCATGAACAATGACTAACAAGAGGGGGCGGTTTCTGAAAGAAACCGCCCCCGTGTTTTGATTGATCAGGTAAACCGCCTGCAGGCTATAGTTTGATGTCTACACCAATGGCCACCACCATATTGCTGCGATCATAGGTTTCGGTATATCCCGTAAATGATTTGGTGTGTGGGACGTACTGAGAATAGAGCCCGCCAAGATTCAGGGCAACCATATCATTCAATTGGTAACGGAAGCCGCCTCCGAAAGTATTGGTAGACAGGCTGTGGCTCTGGTCGCTGTGATATTTCTCATTAACGCCGGTTTGGGTACGAAGGTATCCTGCACTTATCATGAGCTTTCTGGTAATCTGGTATTCGGCCCCAAGACCTGCCTCAATAAAATTATTATCAATAATCTCATCATTTTCATAGAAAACCACCTGGGCTGATGCTGGCGGGCCACTTTTTACCTTGCCATAGGCTGCCTGCTTGTCGAAGTAATAATGAATCCCGGTGTGAAGGGTTAGTTTGCTGGTTGCGCCGTAGCTGGCACCTATGGACAAAAGTGAGGGCATGTTGTTTGGTATCTCAAGCCCGTCAGGATAGGCTCCCAGATCGTCTTTGGCAGTTTCGTTCTTAACCGTAAGGGGCGTCTTGTGCTCGTATTTAATGCCAACATTGAATCTTTCAGAAAAGCGCAGGTGCACTCCGAAAATCGGAGCAAATGAAGACCCTTTTTGGACCACGTCAACCTCTTTGTCTGAGGTGGCAGCCTGGCTTGACTGCATGCCGGCCTGTTGGGCTAAAAACAATGGGGTAGCCTGCTGGTAAGCCGCCTGTATGGTGGCTACGTTCAGGGTTGCAGGGTTAACACTGGGATTGATCAGGGCAAAACCTCCGGAAATGGCGGCTACATCCTGGGCAGAAAGAACACCTTCTGCCTGCAACTGGGCAAGGGTCATCTGTCCGTATCCACCTGCCACAATGGGTTGCAGGGATCCTGCCACTCCGGCAAGCTGGCCAAACAGCCCTGCCATGGAACCAAAGAATACAGGTGCTGATACCATGGTTTGCCCGTTAAGACCCAGAATGGGGAAATTCGGATTGATCATGATGTCTTTCAGGTATCCGCTATAAGAGTTGGTTGCCGTAACATACCTCAATCCGGCAGAAACAGAAACCATATCATTCAGGGCATAGGCTGCATTTGCCTGAATGCCCCAGAATAACGACTGCCCCTCAAAACGGGTAGCATAGCTGTGCTGTGTGGTGGCAATTCCGGCAGCGGTAAGTTGCACCGGAAGAACGGCCACTTGTTGTCCGAATGAAGGAAGTCCCTCTTCGAAAAGGGCGCTTCCGCCACCTCCCACCGGTATTACACCAAGCGCAAAAGCCCATGGGCCTTGTTTGTAAGTGGCATAGATGGAAGGGAAAACCGGAGCGGCCACCAGGCCTTCAAATTCTGACTGGTTCATCCCCGGAAAGGTAGATTGGATGTTGCGTTTCTGACTGATGGTCTGGTTGCTGATCGAAATATAGAATCCATTGGATAGAAAGCCCAGCCCCGCCGGATTGTAGTATGCAGATTCCGGACCTATAACAGCGTCCAGCAGGGGCATCCTGATGTATGAAGCACTCTGGTTTGTGTTTGTCATCAGGCCACCGGCCTTTACCATCACGGGCAAAAACATAAGGATGGCCAACAAAGTAAGCAGGTTTCTTTTCATAATAGAATTGTTTAGGTTAAGGCTATGTTAGCTGGCAAAGTTACAAAAAAAACATTGCTTTAAACAAATGTTTATTTTGAGATATATTTTCTCAGGAAAAGCGATTTTAGGGTTCAGTATGTAAAACTGCTTCCTCCAATAAACTCTCTTAGTACCGAGGTGGGTGGTATGTCGGTTGGATTAATGGGAATCAAAAGATCCAATATCCTTCTCAGACGAAGAACCTCTTCTCTAACCTGGTCGTTTATGGCAACATCCGGATCGAGTATCCTGCCTGCATAGTATGCAAAAACAGCAATTTCATAAATGAGGGCTGAATTGAATATGGCATGGGCACTTTCCTGAAACGGGAAGATGCTTTTGTATTCGTTTTGCATCACATCAGGCCAGCGAAGTATGGTCTCGTTAATGTCATATACCCTGAATAGAAAGTCTCTTACCAGGCGCCTGATGAGCCGGTGGTCCGATGTGGAAAATGGAAGATGGTCGTGAATGTTCAGGGTTGTCAGGGCCGACACATACAGCCTGTATGATTCCATATCCATAAGCTGCTGCCAAAGTAACGGATTGAGTCCGTGTATGCCTTCCACGATGATCATGGTATCCGGGCCGACCTGAGTGAAATCCCTTTCCGCAACCGGCCCTTTCCCGTCGAAATGATAGCGTGGCAGCCTGACGGGTTTTCCGGCAATCAGGTCATGAATGTTGTCTATGAACAATGCCAGATCCAGGGCTGTGATCAATTCAAAATTTTTCATGCCGGTCTCGGGATCATCCGGTATTTGGTTGTGAGGCAAATAATAGTTGTCCAAAGACAATACAAGCACGTTTTTTTTCAGCACCTTAAGCTCAATGGCAAGCCGGTTGGCCGAGGTGGTTTTTCCTGATGAGGTTGGACCTGCAAGGAAAATAACCCTGGGTTTAAGGGGATGGGCCAGAATATTGTCTGCTATTCTGGCGAGTCTGCGCGAATGATACACTTCCGCAATTTTTATAAACTCAGGCAGGGCACCCCGGGAAATTGCCTGGTTTAATTCGCCGAAACTGGAAATACCAAAATGTTTCATGGCTTCCTCAGACTCTTCAAACCGCTTGAAGTATTTGCTCTGCTCAATTCTTTGGGGCATGACACGTTTGAAGAAATCCGAATCAGCTATTAACAGAAACCCCTTGTTATGACGGAACAATCTGAAATCATGCAATTTGCTGTAATCTACCCTGATGTCGTTCAACAACAACTCAGAAAACCCATTTACCCTGGCAAGCCTCAAACCTTCCGGTAATTGTTCTTTCGGATGTCCGGACTTTAAAAGATCCATTATATCCGTCCGAGTGGTTTTGCTGAAATAAGCCATAATCTCCTCCCCGTTTAGAATTTCCGTATGTATGGGTGGAGTAGCCAAAAGCATTTGCCTGATAAGTCTGGCGATGGCATTCAGTTGTTCATCTGTAGGGGAAAAGTCAGAGAAGTATCCATAAACGCCTC
>CAZFOI010000115.1:0-5793 GCA_964520605.1 uncultured Bacteroidales bacterium | reverse complement strand
CGGGGAAAATCCAACCGGCCTCCCCTGTTGCGGGGGTCGTTACGCATCCCAATGTCGAAACCTTCCCGCATCAACATCAGGGGGGTGTCGGTATGGCTGTCAAGGGTAAGAGCTTTGGCATGAATGGCTTTGGCCTTTTTCTGAAGGCGTTCTTCTTTTGAAGAGCAGGCAGTAAAAACAAGGACAACAGACAATGCAATCAGTGGTAAGAATAAGGATTTTGGCTTCATGTATGCTTAGGTTTTGTATTACAGTTGCCAAAAATACATATTTTTATACATAGGGACTAATCTGATAACCCTTTCATTATCACGACACAAGCGCATTGAATTAACTGTCTTATGAACGCCCTCAATATGCAGACGAATTCAGGGAATCCGGCGGTATAAAAATCGTTGTGGTTTTCTTAGTCTGCAGTCTTTTTCAGGTGTATGTGATACAATATGTATATTCCCAATGAGGCTGCGATGCACAGGGAAAATAATACCACAATCCACTTGATTATTCCGGCTGCAGAAGCAATAAAGGCCAGCCAGTATATCTGCCCGGGGAAATGATGCAGCATCATAAGAATACAAATGTTTTCAACCCAGTCGGCCAATACGGCATCAAGCGGAATCAAAACAAGGACCTGGATCGGAAAATCTGTTTTTGGTGCGGCTTTTACCAACTGACCCAGTATGCTGATAAACAAAAGACCGTAAACCAGGGGGTACACCATATCTGCAAGCAGCATTCCTGTGTATGAAGCCCTGCCTGCAGGCCCAAGGGCTTTCAGATAGAGATATGCCTCTTTGGCCGAAAAGCCAAACCGAACATCCAGGATGTTTTCAAGATGTTCAAAATCTGTCATAAAAGCCGGGAAAATATAAAGATTAAACACCAGTAATCCCATCAGAGATAACAGAAGGGTGATTATCCCTGTATGGATAAGGGCAAGGGAGGATAGCCGGTGCAAGAGGTTTGTCATGAAGGTGTTTGCAGGTATTGTTGACTGTGTAAAAATACATAAAGCATTCAATGCATATGGTTTTTAATTATTTTTGCAGGATATCCCAACCCTGACTCTATGTCGCAACGATTTGCCCTAAAAATTATATTGTTGGTTTGTGTCATGCATTGTTTCCCCTTAAATGCACAAACATCCGGAAAACTGGAGCCCAATATCGGGATGGATTTGGTTTCCCGTTACATATGGAGAGGGGTCTTGCTTTCCAACGGAGCAGCATTCCAGCCATTCATGGAGTGGGGGAATGATCGCATCACATTGGGGGCATGGGGTTCAGCAACAGTCTCTCCTTTTGCATTCCAGGAGACGGACCTGTATTTTAATGTCCATTTGGGAAGATTCTCCCTGGGCTTGGTAGACTATTTTACCTATGCCGAACAGGAAGTGGTATCGGATTTTTTTAACTGGCGTGTACAGGAAACCGGCCATGTTCTGGAGTTTCTTGCTTCCTATGAAACAGAAGGTGCTTTCCCGTTGAAGCTTTCTGCCGGATACAACCTGCTTGGCGCGGATGAACTTAACACATTGCATTTTACGGCACAATTAAGCCGAAATACCGGCCCATATAACACTTCCTTTGAGCTGGGTTATACTCCTACCCGGGGGTACTATCACGAGACCAAACGAGGCATTACCCATGCAGGCATTCAGGTTTCCAAAGATCTTGTTGTTTCGGAGTCCCTCAGCCTTCCCTTTCAGGTGGGGCTTGTATTCAATCCGATGTACAACCAATTATATATGGTGGCGGTTTTGGGAATAATATCCAGATAGAATATGAATATCAGCACCCGCAGAAAAATACTTTTCGGACTCTTTCTGGTTTTGGTCGTTGCAACAATTACCATGCTCGTGGTTTTTCAATTGACCAAACGCCAGGAAAGGCTTTTTTATAATTACTCCGGAAGGGCCCTTGAACAGGTGGCTGAAGCCATTGTCAGGCAAACCGAATCTCAGGTCTTCAAGGTGGTTTTTGATTATACTTATTGGGACGACATGGTAAGTTTTGCACAAAACCCTGAAACAGCCTGGGGAGACGATAATCTTGCCACCCTGCATGCGTCCTTCGGTTTTGATTATGTATTGGTGTTTAATCAGAACAGAGAAGTGGTTTATGAATATTCCAACGAAGATATTGAACCGCTTTTTATTGAATCCATAACAGAAAATTTTTTAGACTCTCTGCACTTGCAAAGGTTTTGTTCTTTTTATGAATACGTGAACCAGGAATTGGGGTTTTTCCAGGGTGCAACCATACATCCAACAGATGATGTGGAGCGGAACAGCCAGCCAAGAGGGTATTTGATAGTGGGCAATTTATGGATTGATGATGAATGGGAAAATGCGCAGCGGCTATCGGGTGCAGCCCTTTCTGTTTTTCAGCCGTCAGAATATATTACTGATCCTTTGCCTCCAGACATCATTCAGGCAGAATATTTTTTCAGGGGCTTGAACGGGGAGGAGGTTGCCGTTGGTGTTTTTAAAAGGAAACTGCAGTTTCACTCCCTGCTCAGAAAAAACTCATGGTTCTTGTTGGGGTTCTCTGGTTTCGCCGCCATCTTTACCCTGATGATGCTTGGAATATTTATTGATCGGTGGGTAAGCCGGCCTTTGGCTTTAACTGCCAGGGCGATTGAATCTGAGGATATTTCACTTTTACCTGAGATTAAAAAAGCAAGCAGAGACTTCGATAATATTGCCCGTCTGCTTGAAAGTTTTCTTTTACAGAAAGATGAGCTGGTCAGAGCTAAGGATCGAGCCGAAGAATCGGACAGGCTTAAATCGGCCTTTTTGGCCAATCTCAGTCATGAGATCAGAACCCCGCTCAATGGGGTTCTTGGGTTTGCAGAACTGTTAAAAGGAGAGAATCTTAGCAGTGAGCAGAGGAATCATTACACGGGAATCATTCAATCCAGTGGAAACCATCTGCTCGATTTGGTAAACGATATTGTCGATATTTCAAAAATTGAATCCGGTCTTGTGAAACCCTATCCGGAAGTTTTTGATGTTGGCAGTTTGCTTGATGAGGTTTTCCAGTTCTTTGAGCAAAACCCTTTGCTTAAAAAGAAAACAATAGGTCTGTCTTTCAAAACCCATATAGAAGAAGAGGACGGAATAATTAATTCAGACCGCATCCGCCTGCGTCAGGTTCTCAGCAATCTTATTGGCAATGCCATCAAATTTACTCAGGAAGGTGAGATTGAATTTGGGGTAAAAAAAGCCGGTTCCGATCATGTGCTTTTTTATGTAAAGGATACAGGAATCGGTATTGACAGCAGGTACCACAACACCATATTCGATCGTTTTACCCAGGTCGAGGGCATACCGCATTATCAGGGTACCGGCCTTGGCCTTGCAATTTCGAAGGGTCTTGTGGAGTTGCTTGGCGGGCGTATCTGGGTTGAGTCTGAACCGGGCAAGGGTGCCGTTTTTCAGTTCACTATTCCTGTTAAAGCATAAACAGCAGGAAGACTCAATAAGCTTAGCAGGGTGGTAATAAAAACATTTTCTGTGGCCATGCCGGTATCGGCATGGTACTTTTTTGCCAGCAGTACCACAACCACCATACATGGCATGGCTGTTTGCATTACGACAACAGTATGGGCAATCGGGCTCACGGTAACGGAAAACAGGTTTAGCAAAAACCGGGTAATAAACATCAAAACAATAGGAAGCAAAAGAAGCTTATGCAGGCTCAGGACCAGGATTTCCCGGCTAAAGGCCCGTTTCGTGATACTTGTATCTGCAAGGAGTGCTCCAATGTATAGCATGGCCAGGAAGTTGGTGGTACTGCCCAACCCTCCGAATGATGCAGAAATTATCCCAGGGAGTTGCCATCCACTGAGCATCCATCCGAATCCGAGAAAAAAGGCTAAGGTATTCTGATTCATAAGGGGTCTCAAGGTATCGCGAAGACGGATGTTTTTGACATCGCTGATTATCAGCACTCCAACCGTCCATAACAGTGAGCTTGAGGCAAGGTAAAACAGGGTAGCATAGAAAACACCCTCGCCGCCGGGAAACAAAGCATTCAGAAGGGGAAACCCCAGGAATACATGGTTTCCAAAAGCGGTATGTAAGGTGTGGATTGAGGCAGTTGCGGGCTTAAGCTTCAATAATCGTGCGGAAAACCAGCCTGCCATCAGCATGAAAAGAAGGCAGAACCAGGCGAGAAACAATACGGATGCACCGCTTGTGAGACGTTCTCCTGTTAGTTCAGTTGTGGCGAAGGTGTGAAAAATCATCAATGGGAGGGTGATGTGAACCACCACCCTGACCAGGGTTTCTTTTTCAGGCTCTGTGATAATTCGTCTCCTGGCGCCAATGAAGCCGATAAGACCCACCAGACCAAGAATCAATACCTGTTGTGTGATTACATCCGTAACCAAGCATTAAGGGGTTTTCTCCAGCCGGCGCATACGGTTTCGTGAAAACAGGGTATTGCCTTTTCTTTCCTGATTCCGGCGCGGGCGGTATTCAATTTCGTGAAATCCTTGTTTGTTAATTTGTTCCTGGTGAATGCGGGCATGTTCCCTGGCCATCTCCAATGCGTTTTCATGCGCCTTTCTGTGCGATTCCATATGCAATTCATGGCCCTGCCTGTGTATTTCCATATGCAATTCATGGGCGGACTGGTGGGGGGGGATTCCGGCATCCGGCTGGCTGGCGAACAATCCGGTAACGAATAAGAAAAGAGAAAAAAATACAATTCTTGTTTTCATGGTGGCAAATTTATTCTTTGATACAACGTACACTGAAACCCGCATTTGGGTTATATGTGTTTCTTCCAACAATTGTGCCACTTTTATAAAAGCTCCTGGTTACAACGGTTTCTCCATCAGGACCGGGGGTAGCACTCCAAAAGTGTGTATGAGTTCCCAATCTTCTGAAACCGTGGTCCGGATGATAGTCCCCTGCCATCACCGCATTAAATCCCCTTCTTCCAGATCTGGCGAAAAACACGGCTGCACTTTCATGTCCTCCAAGGTGTTCAATAAGTTCGGTCCAGTCTTCGTCTGAAGGAAGCCTCCAACCAGGTGGGCAAGCTTTTTTTGCAGCCTCCCAGGTATATAGCCGGCCATAGCGCCTGGCATTTCTTTCATTATCGTTGTATGCCCTGCTCATTTCTGTTTCGACCTGAAGGTTTCTATCCATCCAGACCTGCTCGCCAATTTTCAGCTCCCTGAAAGACTGGGCCATAAGTTTTTGAGAAACCGGAAAAACAGGAAGCATTATCAGAATAAAAATCTGAAAGTGTTGTAGTCTCATTGGAATTGAAGAAGTATTTGGTTTTATTGTTTTAGATAAAAACGGATGGAGAAGAAATTTGTTTTGTCCTGTACCACTTCTTTTTTCAATCTTTCTCTATCTCAAGGCAAAATCCGCTTCCATGAATGTTTGATATGCTTACCCCCGGATCATCTCTAAGCAGTTTCCGAAGCTTGGCAATATACACATCCATGCTTCTGCCCAGAAAATAGTCATCTTCTCCCCAAATGGTTTTAAGGGCCACATCCCGTCTGAGCAGACGATTCCGATTCAAATACAACAAACGCAGCAGTTCGCTTTCCTTGTTGGATAACTTCTGCACATTTTCGCCATTGGATATGGTTTTGCTGTTATAGTCAAATGCATATTTTCCTATTTGCATGATGCCTGAACCTGTCCCGATTCCGGATAGGGCGGCCCACTTAAGAATTACCTCGATGCGCGACAAAAGCTCCTCTGTGCTGAAAGGCTTGGTAATATAATCATCACACCCTGCCCTGAAACCCTTTAACTTGTCT
>CAZFOI010000114.1:0-5803 GCA_964520605.1 uncultured Bacteroidales bacterium | reverse complement strand
GGAAATCATGGATATTTTAAGAAAGGCTATGGCTCCCATAACCGCCGCTGCATGGGAGGAAATAAACAGCACGGCCATAGATGTATTGTCTTCGGTTTTGTCTGCCAGGAAATTTGTTGACATTGACGGACCAAGGGGCTGGAAGCATGCCGCCTTGTCTACCGGACGCATTCAGGTTCCATCTGGGCAGAAAGAGGCTGTTAAATACGGCATTCATCAGGTTTTGCCATTGGTCGAGACGCGTATGCCGTTCGAACTAAACATCTGGGAGTTGGATAATGCCGTCAGGGGAGCAGAAGACATAGATCTGGGAGCCCTGGAGGATGCCGCAAGAAAAATTGCCCAATTCGAAGAAAAGGCAATTTATGAGGGTTTTAAGGCGGGCGGCATTATCGGCTTAAAAAACAGCAGTGGTTATGACCCAATCGCATTTCCTGCCGCAGCCGAAGATATTGCAGGGGCTGTTGCCCTTGCGGTGGCAAGAATGAAGGCGGCCAGTATAGAGGGTCCGTACTCTCTGGTTGTAAATACTGAAAAGTGGACACAAATAAATTCATTTGTAAAGGGGTATCCCCTTCGTAAGCAATTGGAGGGCCTGCTCGGCGGATCCATTATCATGGCACCTTTTGTAAAAGATGCCTATGTTGTATCGGAAAGAGGGGGAGATTTCAAATTGTCGATTGGGCAGGATCTGTCCATAGGATATGAATCTCATAACAACAAAACGGTTCAGTTGTATCTGACCGAATCCTTCACATTCCAAGTAATTGAACCAGCGGCGGTGGTATTGCTTAAGTAAAAAGGCTGGCTGATTTTATTATAAAGGGGGCTCCTGATTGCCGTGGGCCCCTTTTTTGTTGAAGTAATCCTCAGCCAGCTTCTGGAAATCTTCCAAGCTCATATCATACCTGGGCGTAAGGCTGTGCTTTCCCGGGAAGTTTTCCATATGAAGTGTCTGGGTTGGGAAGGCGAATCTTACCCCCAGTTTTTCTGCAAGCCTGAGAATTTCCAGCAGAATCTGGTGCCTGGCACGCAATTCCTCAGCCCACGTAGGGACATCAAAAAAGATATAAAACATGATTTTCAGGGAAAAATCCCCCATGTCGTTGAACTCCACCAGGTAGAAGTCTTTTCTGGTATCGGGGTGTTGCTCCACCAGTTTTCTCAGGTTCTCCACGAATACTTCAATCAGATCTGGCGGGGTGTCATATGTAACCGAGATATGAAAAAAGAATCTCCTGTATTGTCTGAGACCATGGTTGTCTATCATGGTATCAGCAAGTTTGCCATTGGGCATATAAATAAGGGAGTTTCTGAAACTGCGGATGCGCGTGGAGCGGAAGCCGACCTGTTCCACAGTACCGTCAATGTCTCCGCTGGTAATCCAATGACCCACAGAGAAGGGTTTGTCAATGAAAATCATCAGGGATCCGAAGAAGTTTTTCAGGGTATCCTGGGCTGCCAGGGCAACAGCCAGACCACCTATTGAGATACCCGCCAGTAGGGCAGTAATGTTTACGTTAAGGTTTTGTAGAAGAAACAGACCTCCGACTACCACCACAAAGACCCGAAGAACCTTTCTTATCAGGGGAATTACATGGTTATCAAGGTTGCTTTCTCCTTTTCCGGAAAGGCTTTCGAGGTATAATGAAAAAACATCAACCAATTTATAAAAAACCAAAATGGCAAAGAAAGGCAGTATGGCTTTAAAGCCAAAAACCACATAACGAGAGACCTCGACCGGCAGTTGCAAGACCGGGTAAAGAATCATGACAAAAAGGAAAACCACGAAAAGGCTGAGCGGGCGCGCAACAGGCAGCAGATAAGGGCGTACCAGTTTGGTGTATCCCATTCGGGTGGCTCCTTTGTAAAGAATACGGGCAAAAATAAAAGACAGGAGTTTGTGAATCAGGAAACCGGCCAATATGATGATAAGAACTCCCAGATGCTGCCAAATGTATAATCCTAGTATCATTCGGGTGCCGGCTCTGGGAAGCAGATCGAGCAGTACGTCTGTCCCAAAGGGAAAAACCTCTTTGTGCAGGCGCTCAATTTGCTGGATGCTCTCTATGCTATAAAGCCAGGATGTTCCAACTTTTTCAAGGTAAATGTCCTGAAGCTGGGCAACCGGAAAGTAGCGCGCCCTGCCACTTACAGAGTCTGTGTGCTCAGGGTGGTCGGGTACCTGGCCAAAGTCTATATAGTATCCCCTGGCATCAAATACCTGTTTCAGCATGATGGCGGCCTGCTCGGCATCTTCCATGTTTATGCCATCCCGGACAAAAGGGAGGGCTGCTTTATGCGGATCATAGCTGTCATGCTGAAGAAAATACAAATGGGTATACAAGCTTTGGTGGGGGCTGCTAAGCGAAGGCGTTGCGTTATCTCCAATGCCAAAGAGCAGGAAGTGTTGTCCAAACCATATGGTAATCACTATAAAAACAGCTATTTTCTTCATTTTAGCACCAGTTTATCCGGTAAAAATAGGGAATCTGCGTCCGGATGCCAAATTTACCCTGCATGAGATTATTCTCCGAGAAACCGGCGAATGTGCAGGTGACTGCCATAAAGAACCATTACATCATTCTTTTCCAGAAGGGTGCCTGCATAAACAAAATCAGATGCCTGACCCAAATTATAGGTTTTTTTCAGGTCTTTGTCGCCAAATCGGTGTTTTATTATGGCTATCAGGTTAAGCTGATACCTGTTCCGGAAATCGATCTCCGCCACCCTGCTGCCAATCAGTCGTTGAGGAACAAGTAGCTCGGTGATCAGGTGGTCTTGACCCACACGGTAGCTGTCTACTACGTCAGGATTGATAATTCTTTTAATCAGTTTTTCGGCCGCCTCTTGCTCAGGATGCACGATTTCATCCACGCCCAGTGCTTCAAAAACAGATTCATGCACCGGAGAAACAGCCCTGCAAATGAGCTTCCCTTTCTTTTTCTTCAATATCAATGCAGTAACAAGAACCGATGCCCCAAAATCTTCTCCTATTCCCACGATGATGGTGTCTGCCTCTGCAATCGGCAATGTCGACAAAGCTTGCACATCAGTACAGTCAAGGCAAATTGTGGAAGTAATGTTGTCCTTGAATGTGGCCACCCTATGCATACTTTTGTCTACCCCGATTACTTCGTGACCAAGATCGGTTAGCATCATGCCGAGTGATGAACCAAAATTACCGAGACCAATAATTATATAATTCATCTTTTCCAGGTTTGGAGGTTTGAATTAACGTCTTTTAAACAATCCGGAAAAAGCCCTTCCGATATCATCCAGTTTTCCATAATTTTCCCTTGTGGGATCAATCAGGGCAAGGTGTTTGAGATTAAAACCTGTTCCCGTAGCCACACCACTTTGCATGGGATAAATCAGCAAAAAGTTGATGTTGCGGAAATGCCGGTTCATATAGTCGGGGATTCTTTCCATTTCCGGATGATAGGAGGGGTGGTCTCTCCTGCTCATGACCACTATCAGATTGTCTTCCTGCCGGATCTCTCTGGAAAGAATTAAAAAGTCTGACCATTCAGAAAACTCATGAAATGATGCATCTATGGGGTGTTTTTTATGCACCTGACGAAGATGTCCAAGGGTTTGTTCGTTGGCATAAAACGCAATTTTTATCCCGGTATTTCTGGCAATGTTCCATGTTTTTACCAGCCAATACAAAAACCCCATTTCCTTTTCTGCTTTTCCGGGAATGACCACCACGTGCCGTTTTACAGTAGACAGGGGTTGTATCGCTTTATAAATCAGGGTTGTGGTATTAGACTTGGAAAGCACCCCATGCATGATGTTCCGCATGAATGACTCTGTAATGCCTTTGGCAGGGCGCACACCCAAAATAAGGTCTGATATTTTGTGCTCCTTAATCACAGCGGTGATTCCATTCACAATGTTCAGGTCAAAGCGCACCAGTTCATACAGGTGGTTGTCTGCTGCTGAAGCCGCAATCGCAGCCTGTTCAAGAATCTTGCGTCCCCTTTTCTCGTCAGACCCATTCGCCTGGTTGTTGTCAATCACTACCAGGGCATGAAGCCCAAACTTGCTTTTTTTTGATTTTATTGCTGTGCCCAACTCCACAAGATGCCGCAATGTTTCACTGTTGCTTAGCGGGATCAGTATCTTTTCGGGTGATTCATTTGATTCCTGATCTGGTTCAGAAGCCTCCTCGAGCGCGATGTTCTGTGCGCCCCTTTGGGCTTCAACAGATGCTATGGTGCAAGTAATCAGTATCATAAGAATTGCGCCATTCAGAACACTTTCATTCAGCAGCCTGATGGGTTCGCCTTCAGGGGTGGTGCCGGTAATTACATTAAAACCGACCAGCACAGCGGCAAGAGTGGCGGCCGCCTGGGAGTTGCTAAGCCCGAATATCAACCTTCGTTCATCCCTGCTCATCCGGAATGTTTTCTGAGTTAACCATGCTGCAGAGAATTTAGCCGTGGTTGCCACCACGGTCATGGTGAGGGCAGTTTTAATGGTTTCAAAGTCCTTGAAAAACATCCGGTAGTCTATCAGCATGCCAACGCCCAGCAGGAAAAACGGAATAAACAGGGCATTGCCCACAAACTCAATTCTGTTCATCAGGGCTGAAGTGTCCAGGATCAGTCGATTTAATGAAAGACCCACCAGAAAGGCCCCGATAATTGGCTCAATCCCGGCTGCCTCAGCCAGAAAAGCTCCGAGAAACACCATGCCGAGGACAAATACATACTGAGAGACGCTGTCGTCGTATTTTTTAAGAAACCAGCGGGCGATCAGAGGGAAAATGAACACAACAACCAACGCAAAGACAACAATGGATGCACTAAGCCGAATCCAGAATTCATTGGAAATCTCACCCGTCGACATACCAACGATTATTGCCAACACCAATAGAGCGAGCGTATCAGTAATAACAGTACCTCCTACAGCAATGCTCACCGCCCTGTTTTTAGCCACTCCCAGACGGCTGATAATCGGGTAAGCAATGGGTGTATGAGAGGCAAACATACTGGCAAGCAATACGGAAGGGAGTATCCCGAGTCCCATAATATACAAGGCTGCTGCCGTTCCCAGCCCCATGGGCACAATGAAAGTGTACAACCCGAATGCGATGCTTTTTCCGCTATTTTTTCTAAATCCTGCCATGTCTATTTCCAAACCTGCCAAAAACATAATATATAGCAGACCAACCGTCCCAAACAGTATGATGCTGCTGTCTCTCATCATCAGATTCAAACCATTGGGTCCAATGATGATTCCTGCCAGAATCAATCCGATAAGCTGAGGGATTCCCAGTTTGTTAAACAAAATGGGGGCAAACAGTATGATAAAAAGAATCAGGGTAAAAATCAGGACAGGATTATCCAGTGGCAAATTGATGGCTGCTGTGGCAGATAGCAAGGCAAACATGGGGAAGAAGTTTGTTTGGACGAAGTAATCACAAATTTAACAAAAAAGGGGCTTGCTCTCTTGTAAACACGGACATCGACATCAAAATTTTAATACATTTGAAAAAACAAAATGCGCTGGAGAATTTTCATACTTCGCAGCACGGAAAAATGGTTCTACCTAAAAAAAGCCCTTTTGCCTCTGGTCAATAAGTGGCTGCTTTTTTTGGGGTTTTTATCTCTGGCAGTTGTTTTGTATGACCTTGGATTTTACATCCCTGATCTTCATGCAAGGGTACTGCAAAGCGTGTACGGTTATTTGTTCTTGTTTTTTGGAATACTTTATCTGATACGCCTGCCCTATCATGCACCACCAGGTTCTTCCATTGCACTTTTCATCGTTGAATCAGTATTTGCCATTTTAT
>CAZFOI010000113.1:0-5876 GCA_964520605.1 uncultured Bacteroidales bacterium | reverse complement strand
GTTCGTGCCCTGCTCATTGCCATAAGGTATACCAGTCCCTACCACTGGCTCCGCGGGAAGAGCATCGCCCTGCCTTTTGTAATTCCTGTCATTACATTGGTGCTGCGCTACACTGACCATCTGCATGGTCTGGTGTATCAGTCCTACACCCTTGATGAGGTAATGGGCATGCAGGTGGTAAATATAACCGAAGGTATCTGGTACTGGGTTCAGATAGTGTACATCAACCTGTCCATACTGGCTGCCTTTCTGCTCACATTAAGGCATTATTTCCAAAGCAAACAGCCTTACAGAACCCAAACCGGCATCATGATACTGGGCATGTTGGCCCCCTGGGCCGGACACCTGGTATATGCCGCAGGAGGCAGTTATGCCGGTCTTGACCTGAGTCCGTTCTTTTTCGGCATTTTTGGTGTTTTTATGGCTATAGGGCTTTTCCGCTACGGGCTGTTCGATCTTACCCCCATAGCCCGGGAACACATTTTCGAAAACATGCGCGATGCTGCCATCGTACTGGATAACCAGATGCGGCTGGTTGATTTTAATCCCAAAGCGGCTGCCTTGTTTGCCTGGAATCATAACGACAATGTGGGAAAAGCAGTTAAGTCCGTATTCCGTGACCACCCGGTTATTCTCGACTTCCTGAACAGCCAAAAAGAACGTACAGAATTGGTCCTGGAAAATGAAAACACAGAACGCTTCTTTTTGGCCGAGAACCTGCCGGTTGTCAATCGCCGCAAGGAGGTGCTCGGCAGCTTTATGATCTTCCAGGACATCAGCGAAAACAAATGGGCAGAGCAGTCCCTTCTGGAAGCAAAAAAAAATGCGGAAGAAGCTTCCCGGGCAAAAAGCGAGTTCCTGGCCAATATGAGCCACGAAATCCGTACGCCCATGAATGCGATTTTGGGTTTTACTGAAGCACTTTACCACAAACTGGACAACCAGGAGCACAAGAAAATGGTCCGTTCTGTGGCATCCAGTGGCAAGCTGTTGCTTACACTGCTAAACGACATCCTTGACCTTTCCAAAATCGAAGCCGGTCGTTTGGAGCTAAACCCCCAACCGGTGGGTATAGCCGGCTTTACAGAAGAGGTTGCCGGCTTGTTCAGGCAGAAAGCCCTTGAAAAGGGCCTTGAGCTCTCATACGATCTTTCTCCCGAGGTGCCAGCCACCCTCTACATAGACGAAATCAGGGTGAAGCAGATTCTATTTAATCTGATAGGCAACGCCATCAAGTTTACCCCAAAGGGGAGTGTGGAGGTGCGCATCCGTTTTACCCCAAAAGACACCCTCGCCGGAACCCTGGTCTTTGAGGTAGAGGATACCGGCATTGGCATTGAACCCGATCAAACCGAAAGCATATTCCAGCCTTTCAAGCAACAAAGCGGGCAGTCTAACCGGGAGTTTGGAGGCACCGGACTTGGTCTTACGATTTGCCGGAAGCTGATTGATAAAATGAACGGGTTCATCAGGGTATACAGCGAACCATCCGCAGGATCAACATTCGTAGTAAGCCTGCCGGATGTTATATACAGCCAGTCAGGGCCTTCAGGCATTTATGCAAGTCCTGAAGGGCCAGGCTCCGATCAGCCTGTAATCGATTCAGACTCCCTTAACTCACAGCTGGGTTCCATGGAAAAAGAAAAGGTTTGCCAATTGTTGGAATTCCTGGACAATACCCTGGTGCATCAATGGGAGGAGATCAGCGGGCATCTGGTGTTATTCAAGATAGAGGCCTTTGCCAGGAACCTGATTGAAATCGGGAACCAATATGGTGTGAATGTTGTGGAAGACTATGGCAAAAGACTCTTTCAGGAAGCAGACCAACTGGACATTGAAGCCCTTAGGGAAACCATGGCGGCATTCCCTGTTCTTGCGGAACAAATTCGCATGGCCTGCAAGGGCAGGCAAATATGATTATCAGGCAAACCCCCGGCAGGCCCCCTGGTTTGTGTTTGGACAGAAATAGACGTATTTTTGTGAGTATGCATTTTTTCGATAAACCCATCATCCGATGAACGACAACGATATGGCACAGTTTTCCGTGCTCGTGGTTGATGACAACAAGGAAAACCTTAAGGTTGTCAGCAATTTTTTAAAAGAGAAGGGGTATCAGATAGCCCTTGCACTCAATGCCCAGGATGCCATGAACATTCTCCGGGAGAATGAAATAGACCTGGTATTGCTCGATATCATGATGCCCGAAGTGGATGGATACACCTTTTGCAGGCAAATCAAAGAAACAGAAGCATTAAAAGACATTCCGGTCATTTTTCTTACTGCCAAAACCGAAACGGCCGATTTGGTTGAAGGATTTCATGCCGGTGGGGTGGATTATATTACCAAGCCCTTTCATAAAGAAGAACTATTGGTAAGGGTAAACAACCACCTGATGCTGTCCTATGCCAAAAAGCACATTGAACGCCAGGCAGAGCAGATCCGTAAGATCAACCGGACCAAAGACCGTCTGTATTCGGTAATCGCCCACGACATCAAGTCTCCTTTTGCCAATATCTCCATGCTGATCTCAACCATAGCCGAGGGTTATCTTGAGCCGGGTTCTCCAGAATATGATGAAATACTGCAAAGCATCAACAACTCTACCAAAGAAACCTATTCCCTGCTCGAGAACCTTTTGCAGTGGACCCGCTCCCAGACCGGCGATATTGAATGCAACCCCGAGGAAATCCTGATAGAGGAACTGGTGCACAATGCCTTCAGGTTCTTTTCTCCGAATGCAGCAAAAAAATCCATCAGTCTGGAACAGGATCTGGCAGACGGATTGTACATTATTGCAGACCGCATGACCATGCAGAGCGTGATGCAAAACCTGGTGAACAACGCCATTAAATTCACGCCCCGGGGCGGAAATATCCGCATCTCCTCCCGCCTGGAAGGCCCCTCTGCCATAATCGAGGTAAGCGATACCGGGATTGGGATGAATAATGAAAAACTAAGCAAGCTGTTTGTTGACGGACAGCACTTCACCACCAAAGGCACGAATAACGAAAAGGGCAGCGGGCTTGGATTGTTGCTGGTAAAGGATTTCATAGCCAAAAACCAGGGCCGGCTTGAGGTTTCAAGCCAGGAAGGAAAGGGTACTACGTTCAGGATTGTTCTGCCTGCCCTGATTCATTAATTGCTTCAGATAAACCGATTGTTATGGAAAATCAACTGAATATTCTTGTGCTGGACGACGATCCGGTAATCCGGAACCTGCTGCGCTCCATGCTTAAGGAAAAAGCGAAAGTTCATGCTGTGGAGAGGCCGTCGCTTGCTTTCGCCTTTCTGAAAGAAGAGCCTGTTGATATCTTAATATCCGACTTCATGATGCCGGAGATGAACGGACTGGAAGTGCTTGAAAAAGTAAAGTCCGAATTCCCTGAAGTTGAAGTTATCATGATTTCTGCAGAGGGCGATATGAATACAGTGATTGGTGCGCTCAGGCAGGGTGCAGTTGACTACTTCCGCAAACCCTTTCGCTCGGAAGACATCTGGATTGCCATTGAACGCACCAGAAAATTTTCCGACCTGAGTGCAAACCTGATCAATGCCCGCAACAAAAATCGCTACCTGCAGAATGTTATCAATGAGAAGATTGGTGAAACCATAGTGGGAAAATCTGCTGCCATAGAAGAGATTAAAAAGCAAATGCAGATGGTGGCCGCCACCCAGGATACCTCCGTGTTGATACTTGGAGAAAGCGGCACGGGAAAGGAGCTGGTAGCCAGGGGCATTCACCAGATGAGTTCACGTAAGGATGAGGTTTTTGGGGCAGTAAACATGTCGGCTGTGCCCGAATCCCTATTCGAAAGCGAGTTCTTTGGTCATAAGAAAGGCAGCTTTACAGGTGCTGTGGCAGACAAGGCCGGTTGGTTTGAGATGGCAAACAAGGGCACCCTGTTTTTCGATGAAATCGGGGAGATGGATCAATCTTTGCAGGTAAAACTGCTCAGGGTTTTAGAAGATCGAAAATTTACCAGGGTAGGGACCCAAAAAGAACAATCGTTTGACATTCGCATAGTAGCCGCTACCAATAAAACAGTAGAAGAGATGAGTGCCGGGAAAATATTCCGGGCCGACCTTTACTATCGCCTCAGTACATTTACCATCTATATCCCCCCCCTGCGGGAAAGGGCAGAAGACATTCCCCTGTTGGCCGATTATTTCTTTGCCACCATGACCAAAAAGATGGGCAAAGTCCTTACCCGGGTACATCCTGATGTATACGAACTGCTAAAGGTTTACCCATTTCCCGGAAACATCCGTGAGCTTCGCAATCTCATGGAGCGGGCCATCATCCTTTGCGAAGGCAAAGAGTTGCTTCCTGCAAATTTTCCACAATTTATACGCCCGGGAGTCACAATAAGTGATGCAGAAGGAGAAGAGGACGGCTTTTTCGATTTGAAAGAAGTGGAAAAACGCACCATACTGCGGGCCCTGAAAGCCGCCAATAACAACAAAAATGAAGCCGCCAGGCTGCTCAACATTGAGTGGAATGCCCTGTACAGGCGCATGCAAAAATACGACATCAACCTGTAAACGCATCCCTTATGATGGCCCTTTCTGCCCTTGTTCCCCTGCTGAACAACATCGCCCTGCTGGTCATGCTGAGTGTGGCCCACAGCCTGCTTGTGAGGTGGCTGAAACAAGACTCCCTCAGGCTTCAGATCTTGTCAGGGGTGCTGTTTGGAGGGGTTACCATAATCGGGATGCTAAATGCATTGCCGCTAGCCGAAGGCGTGTTTTTCGACGGCCGTTCCATTATCCTGGCCATAGCAGGGGCCTTTGGAGGACCGGTTACTGCAGCGGTGGCGGCCGTAATATCTGCAGGCTACCGGTATTCTGTGTCAGGGGCAGGAGTGGTGATGGGGTTGCTGGTCATTTTTACCTCTGCCCTGCTGGGAACAGTGCTTTTTTATTTAAAAAAGAAGTATCCCGTGGCATCCCGGCTTCGTTTCGTTTACCTGTTGGGCATTGTGGTTCATGTGTTTATGCTGGCCTATTCCCTTACCCTTCCCGGGCCGGTAACCACTGAAGTCCTGCCGCAGATTGCCATTCCGGTGCTGATACTATACCCCCTGGGCACCTTGCTTCTTGGAGCTTTGTTTCAAACCAATGAAACCGAAAAATATCTGACCCGGGAGCTGCTGGGCAGCGAGGCCCGGTTTCGGCAGGTGTTTGAAAACAGCAATGCGGTGCAAATGATCATCAATCCCCTTACCCTGCAAATCATGGACGTGAATCTTGCGGCCGAGGAGTTTTATGGCTGGAAGCGATCGGAAATGAAGCAAATGAAGATAAGTGAAATAAACACGCTTACGGAAGAGGAGTTAAAGATCGAGATTAAAAATGTAATTGACGGGCGTAAAAAGGAGTATGTATTCAAACACCGGCTTGCCTCAGGTGAGTTGCGGGATGTCGAGGTTCATACCGGCTGGGTTGATTCCAAAGAAAACCCTATTGTTTATACCATTGTACACGACATAACGGAAAGGATCAAAAACCAGGAAGCCCTGCAAAAAGAGCGCATCCTGCTCAGAACCGTAATTGACAATCTTCCCGACACGGTGTACGTAAAGGACCTTGAGCTAAGAAAAACCCTTGCCAACAAAGCAGAACTGGAGTTGTTGGGTGTAAGCGAAGAGGACCTTCTGGGCAAGACGGATCGCGAAATATACGACAGCAGTCAGGCCGCAATGTTCGAGGCAGACGACCGCATCGTGCTGGAGACCCAAAGGGCCATAATTAACCGGGAAGAGCGCATCATAGACAACAATGGCAAAGAAACATGGTTGCTCACCTCCAAGACGCCCCTGCTTGATGCCAATGGCAGGGTAATCGGACTGGTGGGAATCGGCCGAAATATTGAAGAC
>CAZFOI010000112.1:0-5892 GCA_964520605.1 uncultured Bacteroidales bacterium | reverse complement strand
CGGCCGGGTCGTTTATGTATAGCGGACCCCAGGGAATTGTGCACGGCACAACCATAACCGTGCTCAATGCGGGACGAAGGCTGGATCCTGGCAGTGAATCATTGGCGGGGAAGATTTTTCTTACCAGTGGACTGGGCGGTATGTCGGGAGCACAGCCCAAAGCTGCAGTAATTGCCGGTGCCATTGGCGTGGTAGCCGAGATTAATCCCAAGGTAACCCGTATCCGCCAAGAGCAGGGCTGGGTTGATGAAGTATTCGAAGACCTGGATGCGCTAATGGACAGGATACGCATTGCAAGACTGGGCAAAGAAGCTGTATCCCTGGCCTATCAGGGAAATGTGGTTGATCTTTGGGAGAAACTGGCCGATTCGGATATCCCCATAGAACTTGGTTCAGACCAGACCTCCCTGCACAATCCATGGGCAGGAGGGTATTATCCGGCGGGGTTAAGTTTTGAAGAATCCAATCTGCTTATGGCTTCAGACCCTGATCTGTTTCGCGAAAAAGTCAGGGAGTCCCTAAGAAGGCAGGTTAATGCCATCAATGTCCTGAGTGCGAAAGGCATGTATTTTTGGGACTATGGGAATGCGTTTTTGCTGGAAGCCGGCAGGGCGGGAGCAGCGGTTTTTGACGATAAGGGCGAATTCAGGTATCCCTCATATGTGCAGGATATTATGGGTCCCATGTGTTTCGATTATGGCTTTGGGCCCTTTCGCTGGGTTTGTACTTCCTGTGATCCTGAAGATTTGCGGGTAACAGACGCCCTGGCATGCCAGGTGCTTGAAGACATGATGTCTGAGGCCCCTGATGAAATTCGGACACAAATTTCCGATAATTTGATGTGGATACGGCAGGCCGAAGCAAACCGACTGGTAGTAGGATCCCAGGCAAGGATCCTCTATGCAGATTGCGAAGGCCGGATCCGCATTGCCAGGGAATTTAACAAGGCAATAAAAGACGGGCGTATTTCTGCTCCGGTAGTTCTTGGCCGCGACCATCATGATGTAAGCGGCACAGACAGCCCTTACAGGGAAACCTCTAATATATACGATGGGTCGCAGTTTACGGCTGACATGGCCATTCATAATGTGATTGGAGACAGTTTCAGGGGGGCCACCTGGGTATCCATTCACAACGGCGGCGGTGTTGGTTGGGGAGAGGTTATCAATGGGGGCTTTGGAATGGTGCTGGATGGAAGCCCTGAAGCAGACCGTCGTCTGGAGAGCATGCTTTTCTGGGATGTTAACAATGGCATTGCAAGGAGAAGCTGGGCCAGGAACCCTGAAGCCATATTTGCCATAAAGAGGGCCATGCAGGCAGAACCTCTTCTGAGGGTTACCCTGCCTAATGAGGCTTCAGACCATCTGGTTCAACAGCAGTTTCCTGAAGACTGACATCCGGAATTGTTTCATCTCCTTCGGGAGTAGCTTCTGTTTCTTCCGGTGAATCAGGGGTTTCATCATCTGAGAGTTCCCTGGGCTTTCTGGCCTGGCTTTCCAGCAGGCTGAGCTTTTCCAGGATGTGATCGTGTATCAGCCGCATATCGGCTTCGTCCTGAAGATAACAAGCCAAAGCTGCTTCGAAGGTTTCCCTGCTTACCCCGTGCCGTTCAAAGAGTGCGGCATAATAGAATTTTGCCGAATCTATGCTGTAAGTATAATAAGACTGCTGTTCCATGAGAAATCCTTCAAGAAGATATACGTCGGTAAGGATTTCCGTTAGTTGTTCCCTTTTCAGGATTTTGTCGCATCTGCTTTTTCCGGGTTCCCTGAAGAACCCGCAACCATTGATGGCGAGAATCACCAGACCGGTAAGAATAAGCCGGTTCAGCAATTTGCTTATGTTTTTATCTTGAGAATTCCAGGGCATGTCCTTTGGTGTTGTCATTCCATTTGCCATTTTCAAATACCGGCACGCCATTAACAAAGGTATAGACCACACGCGATTGCAGCCTGCTTCCCTCAAGGGGCGACCAACCACAGGCATAGTATAAGCTGCTTCTTTCCACTGTATGGGAACTGTGCATGTCAACGGCAACAAGATCGGCGGCATACCCCTGCCTTATGAACCCCCGGTTTTTCACCCCAAAGCAAATGGCGGGATTGTGGCACATAAGCCGGGCGATATCAGCAAGCGAGAGCAGGCCCTGATGCACAAATTCGAGCATGACAATCAGGGAGTGTTGAACCATGGGGGCTCCGGAGGGGCAATCGGTATAAACCCTGGATTTTTCTTCCAGTGTATGGGGTGCATGATCTGTTGCCACTACATCAAAGTAACCATTACGGAGCGCCTCAACAAGTGCCTTTCTGTCCTTTTCTTCTTTTATGGCTGGATTCCACTTGATAAAACTGCCTTTTTTGCCGTAATCCCTGGACGAAAACCACAAATGATGAACGCAAACCTCTGCAGTGATTCTTTTGTCTTTTAATGGTGTTTTATTGTCAAGCAGACGGATTTCATCTTCAGTGCTGATGTGCAAAAGATGCAGTCGGGTTTGATATCTTTCGGCAAGGGAAATGGCCAGTCTTGAAGAAATCAGGCATGCTTCCCGGCTTCTGATATATGGGTGGCGGGCCATAGCTATGTTGTTGCCGGAATATGCTTTTTCGGTTTCGAGGTTTTGCCTGATGGTGGTTTCGTCTTCGCAGTGTACGGCTATGGGCAGGCGTTTGATGCGGAAAATATCAGAAAGGCTCTTTGGGTTGTCTACCAACATATTCCCGGTGGATGCCCCCATGAAAACCTTAATGCCGCAAACATGACCAGGATCGGTTGCAATGAGTTGGTCAATATTATCGTTTGTGGCACCCATATAAAACGAATAATTGGCAAAGCTATTTTCTGATGCCAGTTTGAACTTATCCTCAAGATCTTTCTGGGTGATTGTCTGGGGGGATGTATTGGGCATCTCCATAAAGCTGGTAATGCCCCCGGCAACTGCCGCCCTGGATTCAGAAGCAAGATTGCCCTTGTGGGTAAAGCCAGGCTCTCTGAAATGGACCTGATCATCAATCACACCCGGGAGCAGAATCAGGCCACTCAGATCAATGGAATGAATATGGTCCGAATCGGGGGTGTCGTCTTTTTTAAAAATGTGCTCAATGATGCCGTTATCTAACAGCAAACTGCCTTCAAACTCTTCGCCTTCATTTACAATCCGGGCGTTCTTCAACAGGATTTTGCCGGGCATGATTGAATGCTTTATGTGTTTTTACTCTTTTGGTAATAGCGACGGTTAACCAGGCTGTCCCATCGCATGCGAAGAACACCTATCACAGCTTCCTTAAATATGCCTTTACTCATTTTTGAAACACCCTCTACACGGTCGGTGAAGACAATTGATACTTCCTTTATTCTGAAGCCCATCTTCCAGGCCTTAAATTTCATCTCAATCTGGAATGCATAGCCTTTAAAACTTAATTTATCCAGGTTGATGCTTTCAAGTACCTGTTTTTTATAGCATTTAAACCCGGCAGTAGTATCACGAAGCGGCATCCCGGTGATTGTCCTTACATAGGCAGATGCAAAATACGACATCAATATCCTTCCCATTGGCCAGTTCACCACGTTTACCCCGTCTATATATCTGGATCCTATGGCCATATCGTAACCTTCCGTATGGCAGGCATGGTATAGTTTTTCAAGGTCATCGGGATTATGGGAGAAGTCAGCGTCCATTTCAAAGATATAATCATAACCATGCAGCAGCGCCCATCTGAATCCATGAACATAGGCTGTGCCCAAACCCAGTTTGCCTTTTCTTTGCTCAAGAAACAGCCGCCCCTGGTATGGGTCAAGAAGTTTTTCTACCTCCTGGGCAGTACCATCGGGAGAATTGTCGTCGATAATAAGCAGGTGAAAGGGGGTTTTCAGAGAGAGAACCTTGTGGATCATCCTTGCGATGTTTTCCCGCTCTTTGTAAGTTGGAATAATGACCAGCGCTTTTTGCACCTGACAGGAATTGGTTAGACCTTTACTTAGAAACGAAACTCAGCTCAAAAATACGGTTTTGTTTTCACCAAACATAGAAAAATTTCTTGCCATACAAGCGTCATGAGTCGCACACATTGGCTAAATTCGCCAGATAAATCCTTTATTATGATTTATCTGGACAATGCCGCTACCACCCTGGTCCCTGAAGAGGTGATCAGAGTTATCAGTGAGAGCCTGAGCAGGGTTTATGGGAATCCATCATCCATTCATGGTGAAGGACGCAAGGCCAGGATTGTTATTGAAAAAGCCAGAAGAGCCATCGCTTCCTTATTGAATGTGCAACCCGGGGAAATTGTATTTACCTCCGGTGGTACAGAGGGCAACAACGCCATCCTCTGGAGCTGTTTTCACGATCTTGGGATAAAGTGCTTTATTACAAGCCCCTTGGAGCATCCATCAGTAATAAATACCCTTGCGGCTATAAAACAGCATGGCGGTGCCCGGGTTCTGTTTGTAAATAGGTTGCCTGATGGGCATATTGATCCTTATCATCTGGAGCAACTCATTGTGGAGAACCCTGAATCCCTGGTGTGCCTGATGCATGCCAACAATGAGATTGGCAATTTGCTACCCGTTAAAACGGTTGCTGCCCTGTGCAGAAAACATGGTGCCTTGTTCCATTCCGACATGGTGCAGACCATTGGTAAGTTTCATACGGATATCAGGGCTCTTGGCCCTGACTTTGCCGTTGCCAGTGCCCATAAGTTTCACGGGCCCAAGGGTGTTGGTTTTATGTTTGTTAAAAGCAGGGCAGGAATGCGCCCGTTTATTGCCGGTGGTGCCCAGGAGCGCTCATTAAGGGCCGGCACGGAAAATGTAAGTGGCATTGCCGGAATGGCGGCTGCTCTTGAGTGGATTTCTCAGGATTTGGATGAAAGCAGGGCTTTGATAACATCGCTTAAAGACAGCCTGATAAGTGGCATCCGAAGCGGCCTTCCTGAGATTGGCTTTAATGGAGACCCGGACAGAAGTTCCTTACATACCATTGTTAACCTTCGCCTTCCTGACTATCTGGATCCCGATCTGGTATTGCCCCGGCTGGAACAATATGGCATCTGTGCCTCTTCAGGGAGTGCCTGTTCCTCAGGAAGCCACAAGGGCTCCCATGTTCTGAGAGCCCTTGATCCTGAAGAAAAACATCCTTCACTCAGAATATCTTTCAGTAAATTTAATACCCATCAGGATGTAGATCATCTGCTTGGCGCGCTTAAGAAACTCATTGAATATCGCTGAGGTTTCTGATGCTGACCTGGGGTGAATTGTAAACAGAGACAATTACCCTCAGGGATACCTGACCTGCAGGCAGGGATTGGTTTCGGAATGCCGAATAACTGGTTGTATAATGCGTGATGGTGCCAGTGCCGTCGTTCAGGGTCAGGTTGCCATTATTGCCGTTCCAGGTATTGCCTCCGCTGATGCTTACATTGCTTAGCCTGATCAGCCGGGACTCGAAATGATTCATGTTGGCCAGCACGGCCGCAATGGTAGTCTGTTCCGGTGCCGGCAGGGTTCCGGTTCCCAATAGCTCAGCCTTGTCGTTGGGTATTTCACTTACTTGTAGCAGTCCATTAAACCGCGACACCTCTATGCCGGAAACATTGATCCTTATTCTGGCTCCAAGGGCAAAGGAGTGAGCTGAAGCAAAGCGCAATACGATGCCTGTCCCGTCGTTTTCATCGGCAATAACCAGATTTCTGTTTGTGATGTTTTCCCCACTTCGGTCGGAAATAACCACGCCTTGAATCATTCGGTTGGCCGGAATATTTACATTGCTTCCCTGGTGCAATTGGCGCACCTGGGCAATGGTCATGGGGGTAAGGTTGTCCCAACCTCCGTTGCCGATGCCAATGCCCTGTCCGTCCATCCAGTAGCCATTTGCGTTGCGCATACCGGGCT
>CAZFOI010000111.1:0-5921 GCA_964520605.1 uncultured Bacteroidales bacterium | reverse complement strand
GCATTCCCGAATAACATACTTTGTTAATCTTATATAAAATTTTTCTGCGGGTTTTCATAATGCCGGCATTTGTATATCTTTGGCAGTCTGTTCTGCCTGATTGGTCTATACTATCTCATATACTATATTAAACTTTTGTTTCAATCATTATTGACAATCCATTATTTAAAAATGAAAACACGACTGCCAATTTTGTCTGGCCTGTTGTTCCTGTTTGCATCAGGCTTCTTACACGCACAGGGCAACCGGATCGAGTTTACGGAATTTACGCTCGACAACGGACTGCATGTGATCCTTCACCAGGACAATACCACCCCGAATGTGGTGGTAAACATCATGTATCATGTTGGTTCCAAAAATGAAAACCCGGAGAGAACCGGATTTGCTCATTTTTTTGAACACCTTATGTTCGAAGGAAGTAAGCATATCGGCCGGGGAGAATTTTCCGAAATTGTTGAAAAAGCAGGAGGCGCACTCAATGCCTTTACCAGTTTCGATGTAACAAATTATTATATTCTGCTGCCTTCGAACCAGCTTGAGCTTGGATTGTGGATGGAAGCAGAAAGGATGCTGCATCCTGTAATTGACTCCATTGGCATTGCCACCCAGAAAAGCGTGGTTACCGAGGAAATGAAGCAGACCAGGGATAACCAGCCTTATGGCCGATGGCTTTCCGAAACCCTTAAGCGTATGTATGAAGTACATCCGTATCGTTGGGATGTACTGGGAGCCGATCCCCACATTCGCAATGCCACTTATGAAGAAATCCGCGGATTCCATGACATGTTCTATGTTCCCAACAATGCTGTTCTTGTAATTACCGGAGACATTGACAAAGCCGACACCCGCCGCATGGTAGAGAAGTATTTTACTGACATTCCACGGGGGCGTTACGAAATTCATCGCCCAAATATCAGAGAGCCTAAAAGAACTGGTGAATTAAGAGACACGGTCTATGACAACATCCAGCTTCCAGCCATCTTCCAGGCTTACCGCCTGCCAGCCATGGGTACCCCCGATTACTATGCCATGGATATGCTGGGATCGCTCCTCTCCAGAGGACAAAGCAGCAGGCTGTATCGCCGTTTGGTAGACCAGGAACAACTGGCCATTCAGGTTTCGGCCTTTCCGCTCGGGCTGGAAGACCCGGGGCTCACTATCGTTCTGGCTCTTCCCAATATGGGCGTAGATCCATTGATGCTTGAGAAAACAATAGATGAGGAAATTGCCAGGGTAAAAAATGAACTTATCAGTGATGCCGAACTGCAGAAGCTGCGCAATCAGTTCGAGAGCCAGATTGTAAACAGCAATTCGACCATTGCCTCCAGGGCCACCAATCTGGCAAGCTACCACATTCAGTTTGGAGACGCCGGACTTATAAACAGCGAACTCCAACGATATATGGCCGTTACGGCCCAAGACATACAGCGGGTTGCCAGGGAGTATATGCAAAAAGACAGCAGGCTGGTATTGTATTATTTGCCTCAGTCCAATTAAGATCCTGACGGATGACGACAACAGTTTTTGTAAATCTAAGAATCAAACATAATCACCCAAACCCGATGAAAAGAATTTTATTAATCCTGATTTTGGCAGGAATGAGCCTGCATTCAGCCTATGCACAGCTGGATCGTAGTCAGCGTCCCGCACCCGGCCCGGCTCCGGTTATCCGGCTGGGAGACTTTGAATCCTTTACCTTAAACAACGGACTTCAGGTTATCGTGGTCGAGAACCGCAATGTTCCCGTTGTTACCATACAACTTTCCCTTACAAACGATCCGGTTATGGAAGGAGATGCCGTGGGATATGTAGAAATGGCCGGAATGCTCATGAGAGAGGGCACCATTAACCGGAGCAAGGAACAGATAGACGAAAGCATCGACTTTATCGGCGCCTCACTTTCTACTTCCTCAGGCGGCATGTTTGCCTCTTCCCTTTCCAGGCATACTGAAACCCTCTTGGAGATCATGTCTGATGTACTGCTTAACCCCACCTTCCCCCTGGCTGAGCTCGACAGGCGCATCACCCAAAGCAAGTCGGGTCTTGCCACCGTACGCAATGATGCCAATGCCATTGCCAGAAATGTAGGACTGGTTGCAGTGTATGGGACGGACCATCCCTATGGCCAGATTTCCACCGTGGAAAGCCTTGACAATATTACCCGCAGCATGCTGGTAGATTATTACAACACCTATTTTAAGCCCAATGTGGCCTATCTGGTCATTGTTGGAGACATAGATGTTGACCGGGCGCGCATTTTAAGTGAAAAATACTTTGGCAATTGGAAAAAAGGGGATGTCCCGACTCATACCTATCCAACCCCAAAAGCTCCTGAGGGCAGGCGGGTGGCATTTGCCGAACGTCCCGGTGCCATTCAATCCGTGGTTAATGTTACCTATCCCGTGCTTTTCAGCCCGGGCAATCCGGATGCCATCAAGGCCAGTGTGATGAACTCCATTCTGGGAGGCGGGGTTTTTTCAGGCAGACTGATGCAAAACCTGCGCGAAGACAAGGGCTATACCTACGGAGCGAGATCAAGCCTTTCTTCGGATCGTCTTATTGGAAGGTTTACTGCCAGCACCGAAGTGCGCAACAGTGTTACAGACAGTACAGTGGTTGAGATACTGGGCGAAATGCAGCGTCTGATCAATGAGCCCGTTGATGAAACCACACTGGAATTGGTCAAAAACTTTATGAACGGCAACTTCGCCCGCTCGCTTGAAAGCCCCAGAACCGTAGCCGGTTTTGCTTTGAATATCAAACGATTCAACCTTCCGGAGGATTACTATGCCACTTACCTTGAAAAACTCAGCCAGGTGTCCTCTGCTGACGTTCAGGCCATGGCAGCCAAATACCTTAAACCGGATAACGCCATCATTGTGGTAGCCGGCAACAAAGATGAGGTGGTTCCCCAACTGACAAAGTTCAGCGCAAGCGGACAAGTGGAGTTATATGATGCGTTTGGACGTCCTTTGGTGGAGCAGACCATTGAAACAGATGCGGAAATGACGGCAGAAAAAGTCATAGAAGCTTACATTGCCGCCAAGGGCGGACGCAGCAAAATGGAAAACGTAAACGACCTGAGCCAGGTAATTACCCTATCGGTTATGGGGCAGCAGGCAACCGTCAGATCCTTCCAGAAACGTCCGCACTTTTTGCTGGTAAAAACCGAGATGGGGGGAATGACCCTTTCTCAGCAATTGTTTGATGGCAAAAAATTCGCCATCGCCTCTCCCATGGGCAGCCAGGAGTTTACAGAAGGGCCTCCTTTTGAGCAGGGTCGCATGCAATCCGTGCTTTTCCCTGAATTAAATTTCGCATCAATGGGTGTGAGCATGAAACTCATGGGAGCAGAGAGCCTTGATGGGGTTAATGTTTACCGTGTAGAGGTTACGGATCCCTCTGGCAATAAAACCAATGAGTATTACAATATGGAAACGGGGCTTAAAATCCGCAGTGTGTCTGAAGGAGGCATTGCTACCTATTCAGACTATAAAGAGGTTAACGGCATCAAATTCCCGCACAAGATAGTGCAGGAAGCCGGGCCACAGGTAATTGAAATGAAGGTGGTTGAAACCAAGGTAAACAGCGGGCTTAAGGAAGATATATTCAGGATTCAGTAAAACTTACCGCCCATTATTTAAAAAGCCCCGCGTAAAGCGGGGTTTTTTTATAAATTTATATCTTTGAAACACACCGCCTCTACATAGCGTCTTGAAAAAAAAGAAAACAAAAGATTCCCTCGGACAATGGCTCAAAAAGGCCATACATTTTGTTGAGCACGACATATGGCAGGTTCCCCTGGCAAATTTGTCTCCCCGGCGGTCTTTCCTGATCAGGCAGTTGCGTATTTTCAGTTTGGCCATAAGGGGTTTTAATGAAGACAAGGTACAGCTTCGTGCCTCTGCCCTTACCTATTATTCTCTCTTTAGCATCATCCCTATAGCAGGGCTGGCTTTTGGTATTGCCAAGGGTTTCGGACTTGAGACCTTTCTAGAACACCAGATGCGCATGACTTTTTCCGGAAGAGAGGAAATTTATGACTGGATCATGAGTTTTACCCAGTCGTTGCTACAAACAACCAGCGGCGGCATGGTGGCCGGCATCGGTCTGATCATTTTGCTTTACACCATAATGATGGTGCTGGGCAATATTGAGGAATCATTCAACGACATCTGGCAGGTAAAAAAGTCCCGTTCACTCTCAAGGAAGTTCAGCGATTACTTCGCCATCATGTTCGTAGCTCCTGTTTTTTTCATCCTATCGAGTGCAGCAACTGTTTTTCTGGATTCAAAACTGGTTTCAGTATCAGACAGCGTGGCACTGATTAACTACCTCAGTCCGGTTCTGCGTTTTTTGGTTGGCATGATCCCATATTTCCTTATTTGGGTTATGTTCCTTATTGTTTACCTGGTGATGCCCAATACCAGCGTAAAATTCAAATCGGCCCTTATCGGGGCAATCATCGCCGGGACCATGTTTCAGATGGTGCAATGGGCCTATTTGTTTTTCCAGATTGGTGTATCACGCTATAATGCCATTTACGGCAGTTTTGCAGCCCTGCCCCTGCTCATGATGTGGTTGCAACTGAGCTGGCTGGTGGTTTTGTTTGGAGCAGAAATAGCCTATGCCAATCAGAATGTGGAGAATTATGAATTCGAGGCTGAATCTCAACGCATCAGCTTTTTTAACAAGAAATTGCTTTCCCTGTATGTGATGCATCTTATTGTACACAATTTTATGCAGGGAGAGAAACCCATGATATCTGCCCAGATTGCGCATATTTTGCAGATTCCGCATAAGTTGGTCCGGTCTATACTGAATGATCTTACTGATGTTGGTTTGTTAAGCGAGACCAAAACCGATCATCCAAAGGAACTGGGATTTCAACCCTCTATCGACATTGGGAAGGTTTCCGTTACCATGGTGATGGAAAGACTGGATAAAAGGGGTTTGGATTTGCTGGTGGCCAAACCCACCGATGAACTGATCAGGCTTCAGGCCATTATTGCCGAATTCTCCAATCAGAATCAGGCATCAGGCAAAAACCTGCTACTGAAAGACCTGCCACTGACCCGTGATTAAGGCCGGTGCGGGACAGGACCATATTTTCTGAAACGATACAACAATACCACTATCACCAGGGATGCGCCTACGGCAAACGCCACAGGGAAGGACCCCATGGAGAATGCCTGCATTTCTTCAGCCGTGAGGCCCTGGCCAAGCAGGTGATACACAATCAGCACGGCGGCATTGTTTGCAAAGTGAGCCAGGACAGGAACCCAAATATTACCCGAGTACAAAAACATATAGCCCAACAACAGTCCAAGCACAAAACGGGGAAGAAAACTGAAAAACTGCATATGCATGGCCGAAAAGAGCAGGGCGGTTATGATCACGGCAGCATGCCCTGAGCGCGTCCACTCTCCAAAGAGGCGCTGAACTATGCCACGGAAAACAAATTCCTCCCCAATGGCCGGCAATATGGCCATCATAAACAGGTTAAAGAGCAAGGCCTGCCAGGTAGTCCGGCTGAGCAAGGCAAAGGTCATCCTTTCGGCGGAGGCTTCTGATTGCCGCATCCAGCCTTCCAGACCGGATAAAAATGCAGGTAACTGCATCTGCTGATTCCACTCAAGGCTAACGCCCACTATGGGCAAACCGGCAGCCATAATGATCAATGCCAATACAAGTTGCATGGAGTGGGGTTTAAGCGATGCGCGCAGGTATCCGGAAATGCTGTTGCTCATGATAAAGGCAAAAACCAGGGAGGGAATTACAAACAGTCCGATATGGCTGAGCACCTGGGTGTACCTGAGCAGATTCAGATTGAATGTGCCATCGGCATTCTCTATCTGACCCAATTGGGAAAGAATCCCATCACCCAGGAAAAGCATGGCTATAAGCAGAGACAGTCCGCT
>CAZFOI010000110.1:0-5939 GCA_964520605.1 uncultured Bacteroidales bacterium | reverse complement strand
TGCATTTATGGACCGTTCCATTCTGGAAGGCGATCCACATAGTGTTCTTGAAGCCATGGTAATCAACGGATACTGCATAGGTGCCACCAAAGTTTTGATTTATATCCGTGCCGAGTACCCCCTGGCCATTCACAGGTTGAAAATTGCCATTGATCAGGCAAGGGAATACGGCCTTCTTGTCAAGGATATCCTGGGAAGTGGCTTTGATTTTGATGTTGAGATTCGCTACGGAGCAGGAGCATTTGTCTGCGGAGAGGAAACAGCCCTGATTCACTCAATGGAGGGATTGCGCGGAGAACCAACATTCAAACCGCCTTTCCCGGCCCAGAGCGGGTATCTTGGGAAACCCACCAACGTAAACAATGTTGAAACATTTGCGAATATCCCTGTTATTTACAATAAAGGTGCTGCCTGGTTTGCTTCCATAGGTACGGAAAAATCAAAAGGTACCAAGGTGTTTGCTCTGGCTGGTAAGATCAATAATGTGGGACTTATTGAGGTTCCCATGGGAATTACCCTTCGCGAAGTCATATTTGAAATCGGAGGTGGAATCAAAGACGGTAAAAAGTTTAAGGCTGTTCAAACCGGAGGCCCTTCCGGAGGATGTCTTACTGAAAAACACCTGGACACTCCCATTGATTTTGACAATCTCCTCGCTGCCGGATCCATGATGGGTTCTGGTGGTATGATTGTAATGGATGAAGATGATTGTATGGTGAGTGTTGCCAAATTCTACCTTGATTTTACCGTTGAAGAGTCGTGTGGGAAATGCTCTCCCTGCCGTATTGGCAATAAGCGTTTGTATGAACTTCTTGATAAAATAACCCTTGGTAAGGGTACCCATGATGACCTTGACAAACTGCGCAACCTAAGCTACGTAATCCGTGACACATCCCTTTGTGGTCTTGGACAGACATCGCCCAATCCTGTATTGTCAACCATGGACAATTTCATGGATGAATACCTTGCCCACGTGAACGATCACAAATGCTTCGCAGGCCAGTGCAAGGAACTGATTCGTTATGAGATCATCCCTGAGAATTGCGTGGGATGTACTGCATGCGCCAGAAACTGCCCGGTTAACTGTATTGCCGGCGAGCGCAAACAGGTTCACCTGATTGATCAGTCGCTTTGCATCAAATGTGGTGCATGTATGGAGAAATGTAAGTTTAACGCAGTAACAATCATTTAAAGGAATAAAATAATGGAACTTGTCAAATTAACCATAGATAACAGAAGCGTCGAGGTTGAAAAGGGAACCACCGTGTTCCAGGCAGCCAGAAAGCTCGGCATTGAGATCCCGACGCTATGCTATATGAACCTCCATGACCTGAAAATTGAACATAAACCAGGCGGGTGCAGGGTTTGTGTAGTGGAAGTGGAAGGACGTCGAAACCTGGCACCCTCATGCGCCACCGAGTGTACTGAGGGCATGGTGGTTCGCACCAACAATATGCGGGTACTTAATTCACGCCGGACGGTATTGGAGCTGATACTGTCCGATCATCCTTTCGATTGTTTGATCTGCGCAAAGAGCGGACATTGCGATCTGCAGGATATGGCCATAAAAATGGGTGTAAGAAGCATCCCCTATCAGGGAGAGAAGTCTACTTACAAACCGGATTTTTCTCCTGCCATTATTCGCGAAATGGACAAATGCATCATGTGTCGCCGCTGCGAAACCATGTGTAATGACTTCCAGACTGTAGGCGTTTTGTCCGGCATCAATCGCGGTTTTGAGGCTGTTGTGGCTCCTGCTTTCGAAAGAGATCTTGATCACAGCGAATGCACCTATTGCGGACAATGTGTTGCAGTATGTCCAACCGGAGCCCTTACAGAGGTTGATCATACACCTCAGGTTATCCGTGCATTGGCCGATCCGGGAAAAACAGTGGTGGTGCAGACCGCACCTGCTGTAAGAGCAGCTCTTGGTGAAGAATTCGGGATGGAACCCGGGACCCTGGTAACCGGAAAGCTTGTTGCCGCCTTGCGTCGTTTGGGCTTTGATTATGTATTCGATACCGACTTTGCTGCTGACCTTACCATCATGGAAGAAGGTACAGAGATGCTGGACAGGCTCTCCAGGTATTTGGGAGGAGACAAGGATGTAAAATTGCCCATCCTTACTTCCTGCTGCCCCGGATGGGTTAACTTTTTCGAATACAACTACCCTGATATGCTTGACGTTCCTTCTACAGCCAGATCGCCTCAGCAAATGTTTGGTTCAATAGCCAAAACCTATTTTGCAGATAAGGTGAAAGTAGATCGCAAAGACATGGTGGTTGTTTCTGTTATGCCCTGTGTTGCGAAGAAGTATGAGTGCAGCAGAGAGGAGTTTAAAGTAGAAGGCAATCCAGATGTAGACTTTTCAATCTCTACGCGCGAACTGGCAGCCCTGATCAAAGGGGCAAACCTCGATTTCAATAGTTTGCCGGATGAAGATTTCGATCATCCGCTTGGTGAATCCACAGGTGCTGCCGTTATTTTTGGCACAACCGGAGGTGTTATCGAAGCCGCTGCCAGAACTGCCTATGAACTTCACACCGGGAAAGAACTTAAGAAAGTAGATTTTGAGCAACTCAGAGGTCTTGAAGGCATTCGCGCCGCTACTGTCGACTTTGACGGAACGCCCATTCATATCGGTATCGCTCATGGACTTGGCAATGCACGCAAATTGCTTGACGATGTAAAGTCAGGAAAGAGCGAGTTTCATGCCATTGAAATCATGGCGTGTCCTGGTGGATGTATTGGAGGAGGTGGTCAGCCACTTCACCATGGAAATTCTGAAATTCTTAAGGCAAGGCAGAAAGCCATCTATACCGAGGATGAACTGAAAACCCTGCGCAAGTCGCATGAAAACCCATACATCATCAAGCTTTACGAAGAGTTTCTTGGCAAACCCATGAGTGAAAAAGCACATCATTTGCTGCACACCCATTATTTCGCCAAAAAAGTGAAGCACATTCAGATCGATTAAGTAAAAAACAAAAAAAATCAAGATAATGACTTCCGTAAAACTGAAACTCAAAGAAAATGATGTGCAGAAGATCAGGGAAATCTGCCGGCAGTTTAATAATGAGCCGGGTGAATTGATCAATGTGCTGCACAAAACCCAGGAGTATTTTGGCTATCTTCCTGCAGAAGTGCAGGAGGAAGTGGCAGAAGGCCTGAATATTTCTGTTGCCAAGGTATATGGGGTGGTAACTTTTTACTCCTTTTTTACCATGCTTCCCAAGGGGCGTTTCCCCATTTCCATCTGCACGGGTACGGCATGCTATGTCAGAGGTGCCGAAAAAGTGCTGGATGAATTCAAGCGCATCCTGAAGGTAGCCGTTGGCGAAACAACTCCCGATGGAAAATTTTCCATCACCTGTCTTCGTTGTGTTGGAGCCTGCGGTCTGGCCCCGGTAGTTATGGTAGGGGATAAAACCTATGGCAGGGTGACTACAGACGGAGTTAAAGACATCCTCAAGGAATACGAGGAAGAATAGATACTCCCTTTCTATTTTGTTTCCTTACCACCCTGCCATCAGGCGGGGTGGTTTTTTTATCCCCCTGATTTTTTTGCTTTATAACCTTGAGCAATAAGGTAATCAAGGGCTTTGTCGCGAACGTCGCCTTGTAACAATATTTCTCCATCCTTAACCGATCCGCCTACTCCGCATTTGTTTTTCAGTATTTTGCCAAGAGCCTCCAGGTCTTCGGTCTTGCCCGTAAAACCGCTAACCAGGCTTACGGTTTTACCCCCCCTGCCTTTTTTGCTGATCGATACCCTGAGTTGCTGCTGGCCGGGTGGAAGTGTTTCAAGCTGGGGCTCACTAAGCGTAAAATTGAATGCGGGATTGGTGCTATAAACAATATTATGCAGGGTTTTTTTCTCTTTTTTTGTCATTTCTAATCCGTTATTATGGGGCCGTTGGGGGAACCAAAACATATAATGAGGAGGGATCAATGGTGCATTCAAAGCGATTGGCGATACCAGCCGGCTCGCCATCGGTATGCCATAACAGTGGTCTGTCAGAACAAACCACCATTTGTTTTGTCAGCCGGTATTCTGTGTAGGCAGATCGCTGCAAACTGCCTGCGAAAAGCCTGTAGAGCGTAATCGGAAGTGCCTGAACAGGAATTTTTTTTAAAATGCAAACATCCAGGTTCCCGTCATGGGTACTTGCCATCGGGGCCAGCCTGGCCATATTTCCGAACTGATCGGAATTTGCAAAAGCAATGAGTATGGCCTTTCTATGATATTTCCCTTTGGTATCTGCAAACTGAATTTCGGCTTCTTTATATCCGGGATAAAGACCAATAATGGTTTTCACATAGGGCAAAAGCCCTCTTAATCGATGCCGGGAGAACCTTTGGGCCACTTCACCATCAAAGCCAGCTCCTGCCAGATTGCAGAAAAACCTTCCGTTAAGCCTCCCCGTATCGATCAATTTGCGGGAATGCCTGTTGATGCAGGCTACTGCTTTCTTAGGACTGTTGGGAATTCCCAGGTGAAGGGCAAGACCATTGCCAGAACCACCCTGGACAATCCCAAGGCTGGTTTGAGAATGGATCAACCCTTCAGCAACCTCGTTCACGGTTCCATCGCCCCCAACGGCAATGGCTGCGTAATAGCCTTCAGATGCTGCTGCCAAAGCCAGCTCTCTTGCGTGTCCCGGATACCGGGTAAAACAAAGCTCCGGGGAGAAAACCTCTTTGTCGGTTTCCCTGAGGAGCATACCTGACAACACTCTTTTGTTTCTGACTCCTGAGGCAGGGTTGACGATATAAAGCAGCTTGTTTTTCACTTATGAAATTTTGCATTAGACTATTTATCAGACAGACTGCGCAAGTGTTTATGGTATTCACACAGCAATGCCCTGAGCCATAGACTCATTTGTTCAGCCTGAATTTCATGGTTCTTAATCAGATTGTTGCGCAGCAGGGGATCGTTGATGTGATGATACAGGGCAAGTGGTTTTTTGCCGCTGTGTTCCATAAGCAGGGTATCAGAGATTACCAGATATAAATCATTAATAAAATGCACGGTATAGGAAGGGGAGCCTGTGTTGAACAACTTGTTGCCAAAAGCAACATAATCCCTGGGGTAGCCAATTTGCTGCAATATGCCAGGCATGATGTCAGCGTGTTGAACGGGCTTATCGGATAGCGGTTCTTCCCAGGTTCTGCCGTACTCGTAAAAAACCAATGGGACCTCCCATATGCCTTTTGATGTCCGATTGGAGGTGTATTCAAGTGTTTCCGTATGATCAGCCGTGATAACAAAAAGGGTGTTCCTGCCCCAGCCGGAATCCATTGCGGCATTAATGAATGCGCCAAGCGCATGGTCTGCATAGAGAACGCTTTGGTGTATGGGCAGTGTCCCTTTTCTGAACTTTTCTTCTGCACCTGGTGGCAGTGTATAGGGGTGATGCGAGGAAAGCGTCATTATGGCCGCAAAAAACGGCTGAGGATTGTGGTTTAACACACCGGCTGCAAATTGCAGGAAAGGCCCGTCGAAAATCCCCCAATGTCCGTCATAGTCTCTGTAATCCGGATAATGCTGGCGGAAATAGGAATAGTCAAATCCTGCCATTTTACAGTAAATATCGAACCCCATGGTTCCCTTGTTACCTCCATGAAAAAAATGACTTGTATACCCCAATGGTTTCAGATAGCGCGGCAAACTTTGAATTTTAATGCTGTTATAGTCAGAAAGCACAAGGGACGGATTTATAAGATGCGGATGGGAAGACAGTATGGCAGGCAGGGCTTCAATGGTACGAAGGGCATTAGAGCGTGCCTGGGTAAATACCATGGAATGCTGCATCAGTGAATCCAGAAAGGGGGTATATGTTTCAGCACCATCACTGAAAAACTCAGGACGCAATACGGCAGAATATTCGCTTGCAAACCCTTCCAATATTATTACCACAATGTTTTTTTTCATGGTT
>CAZFOI010000109.1:0-5962 GCA_964520605.1 uncultured Bacteroidales bacterium | reverse complement strand
CGAGCCTTTGCTTGTCAAGGAAAAAGAAAAGGCATGGCTGGATACGGTAAACCTTATGTATGTTGCATTGACCAGACCTGTGCAGCGACTTATAGTGCTGACAAAACAGAATAAAACCTATACGTCAGAAAGCCTTAGCGGGCTGATTCAGGGTTTTCTTGAATCCTGCGGAATGTGGAATGAATCTCAGCTGCGATATGGGTTCGGACAGGCAGACATCATACAACAAACCGACAATCAGGACACCCAAAGACACCCTGGCATCAGGAAAATCATCTCCGAATCCTGGAGCCGAAACCTGAGGATGCGATCCCGACAGGCTGAAAAAGAAACCGATTTGTCTGTAGCAGGAGCCATTGAAACAGGAAACCTATTACACAGAGTTATGGAGAAAATTGTCACCGCCGAATGTACAGACCGGGTACTTGATCGGTTGTTTGAAAACGGAGAAATTGACAGCATTCGCAGGACCGACTGGAAAGAAAAGATCCACCGCCTGATCAGCCAGCCTGAAATGGCACCATGGTTTTCCAAAGATGCCATTGTACGAACGGAAGCGGGCATTTACGATGCTCAGGGCAATTATTATAAGCCAGACCGTGTGTCTATCACTTCAGAAGGTACGGCCGTAATCGATTATAAAACCGGGAAGCCCTATCCGGAACACATCCACCAGATAAAACAATATGCCCTTTTGTTGGAATCCATGGGTTACAGCAACATTCAGCCGTATATTCTTTACCTGGACCAGGGATTGCTGAAAGCAGTCTAAATTAAAAATGCGACACCTTTGATGCATTCTGCAAAAAAATGACGTATTTTATTGCCTGATTACCGAATTGCTGCAAGCTGAAACACTTGTCATTCAAAGCCCCCATACCCCATGCAAATAAAAGATATCCTGAAACAATTCAAGCCAAAGCAGGAAAACCTGCTGATGATCCTGCATGCCTTGCAAGACAATCATCCCAGGCAGTATCTGACGGAAGAGGCCCTGGAGGAAACGGTGAAATACCTCAAAATGACCCGAAGCAATGTATTCGGGGTGGCGAAGTATTACAGTATGTTCAGCCTCAAACCAAGGGGCAGGTACATCATCCGCCTTTGCGCCTCGGCTGTATGCGAGCTTACCGGAGGCATCAAACTTCAGGAATACCTGGAAAAGACGCTTGAAATCAAAACTGGGGAAACCACTCCATGCGGATTGTTCACACTTGAGCTGTCAGAATGCCTGGGACAATGTCAGGATGCCCCTTCCATGATGATAAACCGGGAGGTTTTCAATAACCTGAATGCCGGAGAAATCGACCGCATTCTTGATTCATTCCGCAAACAATAGATCCCCTACCACAATCATAAAGTCATGATACAGGAAAAAAGAATTGTACTGAAAAACACGGGCAGGATCAATCCCGAAAGCATAGATGATTACCTGGCTTCAGGAGGTTATAAGGGCCTTGAGAAAGCTCTGGGGATGGACGCATTTTCCATAATCGACCTCATGGTAGAGGCGGGGCTTCGCGGAAGAGGCGGGGCCGGATTCTCCTCGGGAATGAAACAAAGATTCACCAGCAAGGGATGCCAGGAATGTCCGGAGCGATACGTGGTGGTCAATGCCGACGAGGGAGAACCCGGAACCTTCAAAGACAGGGTAATCATGGAACAAGACCCCCATCTCTACCTGGAAGGAACCATTATTGCCGCTTACGCCATCAGGGCAACCAAAGCCTATATTTACATCCGCGGCGAATACCATGACTCCATACGCCGCACCGACAAAGCCATAAAAGATGCCTATGCAAAAGGCTTTCTGGGAAAGAACATATTAAATTCCGGTTTCGACCTTGATGTTGAAATCCGCCTTGGTGCAGGTTCTTACCTGTGCGGAGAGGAACTTACCATGTTGGAATCCCTGGAGGGCAAGCGCGGCAATCCCCGCATCAAGCCGCCCTTCCCCGCAGAAAAAGGATTGTTTGGCATGCCCACTCTGGTTAACAATGTGGAAACCCTGGCCAATGTTCCAGACATAGTATTGAATGGAAGCGCCTGGTACAGAACATTTGGCACGGATCGATCCCCGGGCACCAAGATATTTACCATATCAGGCAAGGTTAACAAACCCGGATGGTATGAAACCGATCTGGGCGTAAGCCTCCGCGACCTTATTTTTGGCCTGGCAGGCGGAATAAAAAATGGCAGGCAGTTCAAGGCGGCCCTTTTGGGAGGCGCTGCGGGAACCTTTGTAGACAGCTCCATGCTCGATGAACGCATGACCTATGATAACCTCAGGGAAAAAGGGGCCACCCTTGGATCAGGGGCAATCATGGTTCTGGATGAAGATGATTCGGTTTATGACATCCTGCTTAATTGCTTAAAGTTTTTCAAGCATGAAAGTTGCGGCAAATGTGTTCCCTGCCGGGTGGGTACAAGCATGCTGGTAAAACATTGCACTTCCCTGCGCAACGGCAAGGCAGGACATGATGCCCTGCTAAAGCAAATGGTGGGAGAATCCGAAATCATGGCAAACACATCCCTCTGCCCCCTGGGGCAATCGCCCATTTTGCCACTCAAATCAGCGGCCCATTATTTCAGCAAAGAAATCATCGGATTCTGAACCCGGAAAGATACATATAAGGATTACATTCCAAACCACATAAAGATGTCAAAACTGGTAAACATACGCATTGATGGCAAAAACATTCAGGCGCCCGAAGGATCCAATCTCCTTCAGCTTGCCAAAGACCACAACATACCCATACCCCATCTCTGCTACCACAAAAAACTCAGCCCCACCGGCGCCTGTCGCTTATGTGTGGTAAAGATCAAAGACATGCGCGGACTGATTGCCTCCTGCACCGTAAAGGTTTCCGAAGGAATGGAGGTTGTTGCGTTTGATCAGGAACTGGAAGAGGCCCGCCGTTATTTGCTCGATTACCTTCTGGCAGAACATGATGAACGCTATGACGGCAGCTATCACGATGAATTTCGGGAGCTGATCATCCGGTATGGCCTTGACAAGAAAGAGCAGCGCCGCTTCCCATCCATCTGGAAAGAATTGGGATATCCCAAAGATGAGAGCTCACCCGTTTTGAGCTATGATGCGGCCAAATGCATCAAATGCTTTCGTTGTATAAAAGCCTGCGATGAGGTGCAGGGCAAGAACGTACTTTCATTTACCAACCGTGGCATTGTGTCTTATATCATCGGCGGGTTTGAAAAGTGGGGCGAAAGCGAATGCGACGGCTGCGGTGAATGCATACAATTGTGTCCCACCGGCGCCATAGTAGAAAAGCCCCACAGGGAATCTGTCCGTTTGGACCTTTCGGAAAACGGGCATGAAATTAAAAAGGTTCAAACCACCTGCCCATACTGCGGAGTGGGCTGCCAACTGGAATTATGGGTTGCCAACGGCAAAATCATTCGCAGCAACGGTGTAGAAGACGTAAGTCCGAATTACGGCAGACTTTGCGTAAAAGGCCGCTTTGGCTATGACTACATCAACCATCCGGCCCGTCTGAAGACGCCCCTGATTAAAAAGAACGGAGAATTTGTGGAGGCTACCTGGGACGAAGCCCTGGATCTTATTGCAACCAAATTCACTGAAATAGGCAACAAGTACGGCCGGCAGGCCCTGGCCGGCTATTCTTCAGCAAAATGCACCAATGAGGATAACTACCTGTTTATGAAGTTTATCCGAATGGTGTTTGGCAATAATAACGTAGATTATTGCACCCGTTTGTGCCATGCATCCACCGTTACGGCCATGCTCAGGGCACTAGGAGACGGAGCCGGAAGCAACTCCATTGAAGATTACGAAAACGCCGATTGCATCCTGGTAACCGGGAACAATATGATTGAAACCCATCCGGTAACGGCCACCTTTGTTAAGTACGCCGCCCAGAGAAAAGGAGCCAAAATCATCATCATTGATCCCAAATGGACGCCCCTGGTTAAAGATGCCTATATCTGGCTGCAACCCAGACTTGGCACAGATGTGGCCCTGCTTAACGGAATGATCCGCGCCATCATCAAAGAAGGCCTGATCAACAAAGAATTCATAGAAAAGCGCGTGGAAGGGGGTATGCAGGCCTATAATGAGCTCAGCGAGCTGGTAGAAAAGTACACCCCTGAATACACTGCTGAAATAACGGGAGTAGAACCTTCTCTTATTGTTGATGCTGCCCTGACGTACGCCAGGGCAAGGCGTCCGCTAATAGGAACCGGCATGGGATTCAGCCAGCAGGTTACCGGAACCCACAATGTTTTCAGCCTCATCAACATGATGCTGATCACAGGCCAGATTGGCAGGCAGGGAGCCGGTCTCAACCCACCCAGAGGGCAAAACAATGTACAGGGCGCCTCAGACGTAGGAGCATCGCCATTCACCTATCCGGGTTATATCCCTGTTACCGACAACGAAAACCGTCAAAAGGTAGCCAGGGTGTGGGGGGTTCCCTTCGAATCCCTGGACGGGGAAAAAGGCCTGTCTACCGTTGAGATCATGCAGGCAGCCTATGATGGAAAAATCAAAGGCATGTATATCATGGGTGAAAATCCAATGGTCACTGATCCCAACCTGAACCATACGGCTGAAGCTATGAAAAAGATGGAATTCATAGTGGTTCAGGACATTTTTCATACTGAAACCACACCTTATGCCCACGTAATCCTTCCTGCTGCCGCATATGCAGAAAAGAACGGAACCTTTGTGAATTCAGACAGGCGGGTTCTCAGGGTTCGCAAGGCCGTAGACACTCCGGGAGAAGCCAGGCAGGATTGGGAAATCATTTGCGAGATTGCCAATCGCATGGGCAAGCCCATTGGAACCTATAAAGACGAAAGTGAGATATGGGATGAAATTGCCAGAACCGCTCCGATATTTGCAGGAATAAATTACGAGAGGCTGGAAAAGCACAGCCTGCAATGGCCGTGTCCCACTCCCGATCATCCGGGTACCGCTACCCTGTTCGAAGAAAGGTTCAATACGCCCAATGGTTTGGGTAAACTGCATCCGGTCGATTACCTGGAGCAAAACGAAAAAGTTTGCGACACCTATCCCTTCCTGCTGAATACCGGGCGCATTCTATATCAATACCACTCCTCCACCATGTCGCGTAAAAACCAGACCCTTAACGCCTATGCCAACGAGGCATATTTGCTGATGCATCCGGATGATGTAAAACGCAACGGATTCAGGGATGGAGACAAGGTTAAGGTAAGTTCACGCCGGGGACATCTGGAAACCCGCATAGTAGAAAGTCAGGAGGTCTTGCAGGGAGAACTCTTCATGCCCTTCCATTATGCTGAAGCTGCCGTGAACAAGCTGACACGCGACGAGCTGGATCCCTATTCCAAAATTGCGCCTTTCAAGCTTTCTGCCGTGAGGGTGGAGCTGCTTTAAATTTACCTTACAGGAGCCAAAAGGCTGTGATAGCGTGCAGATTCCATGATTTCTTCTCTGGTCCAGGGAAGCCTGTAGGGTGTGTTGTCAAGAAATTGCATGATCTGGTTGCCATAGTATTTGCTCGCAGGAATTCCGGAAGTTCCGGTGGGAATCAGCAGGTAAGACTGAGACCAGTCCGAAAGATCAAAAATATGCCTTTGCGAAGCCCCGTGAACGGCTCCGAACGGATTCCTCAGGCTGTAGCTGAAAGGGTTCACCGTATGAAAACTTCCACTCACCGGGAAAGGACCCACATTAAGACCAAAGAGCCTGTCCAGTATCTTAACGCCTCCCAAGGGATGGTTTACCGAAAGTTGATGAATCCTTCCCCATGTCCATTTTTCCGGATTGTTGCCCATTAGTTTTTCCAGCCTTGAAACGGCATCCTCAAAAGAGGATACAACAGCCCTGCGAAATTCCTCCCCCGGAGTTTCTCCCGGCTTTCTTAACCAGGGGGAATCATGATTCTGCCAGGCATGAACAAACAACTGATGCGCTGATGCGCCATCTCCCAGGAAC
>CAZFOI010000108.1:0-5989 GCA_964520605.1 uncultured Bacteroidales bacterium | reverse complement strand
GAAACTTAATCGCATTTTCGATCAGGTTCTGAAACACCAGGACCATTTTGGCCCTGTCTGCCAGAAGTAGGGGAAAAGAATTCTGTATCACTATGTTGCCACCAGAATGGCGTATCAGCCCGTCAAGGTTATCCAATGCTTCCTGAACAACCTCACGGGCATTAAACCGGGAAAAAGCACCCATCTCCTTGCCCAAACGGGATAATTGCAGCAGATAATCCATCATCCCCTGCATGCGCAATACAGATTTTTCGCTTCGTTCCAGCCACAACCTTACCTTATCATAATTGCCCTCTTTCAAATCCAGGTCTATCAGTTCCAAATAACCTTTGATGGTTAAGAGGGGGCTGCGCAAATCATGAGATACATTACGCGTAAATCTTTCAAGTTCCGTATTGATTACCTTGGTCTTCTCCAGCTGCAGGGCTAATTCCTCACGAGCAGCCACCGGCTCACTAATGTCTGTAATGATGCCCTCAATAAAAAGCAAACGGCCTGCATCGTCCCAAACTCCTTCGGCCTGCTCCATTACCCACCGCATCACACCACTACGGGTTATGATGCGGTATTTTATCTTATAGGAACTTTTCTGCTCAATCGCGGCATTGGTGTCTGCAAAAACTCCGGTTTGATCTTCCGGATGGATGATGCGGTTGTAGGAAATATGCCTGTTATGCTGCAACTCGTCGGCCCTGTATCCTGTCAGGTCTTCACATCCATTGCTTACAAACAACATGGTCCACTGATCATCGTTAAGGCAACGGAAGGCCATGCCTGGCAAATTGGCCATAAGGGAACTCAATTGCCGTTCCGATTCCCTTAGCTCTCTGTTATGCTCATCCTGAGCCTTTTTCATACGGTTAAGCGACCGCAGGATGAGAAAATAAAGCAAAATACCGGTTAGGGCCACATAAAACCATCCCTTATGGGTCTGTCCCCGGGCAAATGCCAGCGGGTCATCAACCAGTATCATAAGGATTTTATCAGAAAACAATATCCAAAGCCCCCCAAGAATGAGGTATACCAGGGTAATTTTTATGGCCGGACTCAAACGCATCCAAAACATATAGATATGCAACCAATTAAACTACAATGTGTTTCCTTACAATGTTACAAAAAATCATCATTAGAAACCCATCATTTTGTCCTTTTCTTTTTAGAGTTAACCAGAAATATGGTATTGGAAATAATAGAATACCAGGCACATCAAACCTGGTTTGGACTCATTTTATTAGGGGGATAGCCGGCATTTTCATACATTTGCTTTCCTGAAGACGCATTATTTTACCCAACATAAAAACATCCAAAATGAACGATCTGAAGAACTACATTGAAACAAACAGGGAAATTCTTCTGGGAGAATTATTCGAACTGCTGAGAATTCCCTCTATCAGTGCCAAAGAAGCCCACAAGCAGGATATGTATACCGCTGCGCAATGGATCAAGGCAAAATTGATTGAAAAAGGTGCTGACATGGCAGAAGTCATGGATACTGATGGTCATCCGGTGGTATTTGGCAAAAAAATGATTGACCCTTCCCTGCCTACCATCCTGGTTTATGGTCATTACGATGTGCAGCCTGCCGAGCCTCTGGATTTGTGGAAATCCCCTCCTTTTGAGCCGGAAATCAGAGATGGCAAAATCTTTGCTCGTGGTGCAGATGACGACAAAGGTCAGTTTTATATGCACGTGGCTGCTTTTGATTACCTGGTGAGCACCGGTCAGCTCGGCTGCAATGTAAAGTTCATGATTGAGGGAGAAGAAGAGATCGGATCCCCGAGTCTTGGGAAATTCCTGGAAGCCCATCGCGACATGCTGGCCGCAGATGTAATCCTGGTTTCGGATACTTCCATGCTGGGACCAAATGTTCCTTCCATTACAACAGGCCTGCGTGGCCTTTCTTATGTTGAGGTTCACGTAACGGGTCCCAACAGGGATCTGCACTCAGGGTTATACGGCGGTGCTGTGGCAAACCCCCTGAACATTTTGTGCAAAATGATTGGCAGCCTTACCGATGAGCAGGGCCGCATAACCGTTAAAGGCTTCTACGACGATGTGGAAGTTCTCTCACCGGAAGAAAGGGCAGACATGGGCAGGGCACCCTTTGATGTTGAGGCATACAAAAAAGCACTGGATATCAATGATGTTCACGGAGAAGAAGGATACTCATCCCTTGAGCGTACCGGCATCAGGCCCAGTTTGGATGTAAATGGCATCTGGGGTGGATATACAGACAAAGGCGCCAAGACCATCCTTCCGTCTCAGGCGCATGCCAAAATTTCCATGCGACTGGTTCCCCATCAGAATTCTGAGAAAATTACCGAATTGTTTAAAACCCATTTCCTCTCCATAGCTCCCGATTATGTTAAGGTCGAAGTTGATTACCTGCATGGCGGCGAAGGCTATGTGTCTCCAACAAACACCATTGAGTACCAGGCAGCAAGCATGGCTTATGAAACCACCTTCGGGATAAAGCCAATCCCTGTCAGGAGTGGTGGCAGTATTCCTATCATTTCCCTTTTCGAAAAGGTACTGGGAATAAAATCCATACTGATGGGATTCGGATTGGAATCCGATGCGATTCATTCTCCAAATGAAAACTATCCGCTGGCACAATTTTTCAGAGGGATAGAAACCATACCCCATTTTTACAAGAATTACGCCCAGCTGAAAAAGTAATTTTTGACAAGCCTTTGATCCGCCGGGATGGAGATGCAACTCCATCCCGGTTTTTTTTTGAAAACCCCTGCAAACAAAAAAAAATATAATTATTTTCGCAAACCATGGATTAAACGGCTGTATAATCCCAAAAGAATCCAACAAAACAAATTCATTTATCAAAAACACAGAGATGGAAGTAACCAGGATTTTCGACCTGCTCGACAGGTACCAGCAACTCTGTCCCGAAAAAGAAGACGCTCTTGCAGGAAAGGATGAAGGCACCTGGAAAAAGTATACTACCAGGGAGTTCGTAGAAAACAGCAACTTCATCAGTTATGGACTGATGCATCTGGGAGTAAAAAAAGGAGACAAGATTGCTTCAATTACTTTTAACAGGCCGGAATGGAACTTTCTTGACATGGGCATACAGCAGCTCGGGGCAATTCACATCCCCATCTATCCAACCATCAGCGATGCGGATTATGCCTATATCCTGGCCCATGCAGAAGTCAGCTATGTCTTTGTGGCCGGAGAAGAAATGTATAAGCGAATCAGGCATATAGTTCCGGATATTCCCTGCATTAAGGCAATCTATACCTTTAAAGACATAACCGGAATGCAGCATCTGAATGAACTGATTCAACTGGGAAAAGAAAATGCCCGCCCTGAAGAACTCAGAATACTTAAAGACAAGGTTTCGCCCTCAGATCTGGTAACCATCATCTACACTTCAGGAACCACCGGCACCCCAAAAGGGGTTATGTTAAGCCATGAGAACATTCTCAGCAACGTAATGGCAGTTAAGCACATTCCGCCATTTGGTCCTGAGCACAGAGCCATGAGCTTCCTCCCTATCTGCCATATTTACGAACGAATGATGAATTATACCCTTATTTACAAGGGACTCTCAATGTATTATCTGGCCAATATGGCTGTTATTGCTGACAGTCTGAAGGAAGTCAATCCCTACGTTTTTACAACGGTGCCACGACTGCTAGAAAAAGTATATGATAAAATACTTGCAAAAGGCAGGGCATTAAAGGGCATCAAGAAAATGATTTTTTTCTGGGCCAATAATGTGGGTTTGCAATACGAACTTGGCAAAGAAAAAAGGAACCCGATCTACGGCCTGAAACTCAAAATTGCCCGAAAACTGGTCTTTAGTAAATGGAAAGAAGCCTTCGGGCAAAACCTCGACATTGTGGTTTCGGGTGGCGCCGCCCTGCAACCCCGTCTTAACAGGGTCTTTTGGGCTGTAGGCATAAGGGTGCTGGAGGGTTACGGACTTACAGAAACATCTCCGGTAATAGCCGTTAGCGACTTTAGTCCAAAGGGTATTCAATTTGGGACGGTAGGGCCGGTATTAAAAAATGTTGAAGTAAAAATTGCCGAAGATGGGGAAATTCTGGTAAAAGGGCCCAGCGTCATGAAGGGATATTATAAAGACCCTGAACTTACCGGTGAAGTGATTGATAAAAACGGATGGTTACATACCGGTGATATAGGCCTGATTACCTCCGAAGGCAACCTGAAAATCACCGATCGGAAAAAGGTTATTTTCAAAACCTCATTTGGAAAATACATTGCGCCTCAGGTTATTGAGAATCGATTCAAGGAATCTGCCTTTATTGATCAGATTCTGGTTGTTGGAGAAAACCAAAAGTTTGCCATGGCCCTTATCGTTCCGGATTTTGCACATTTGCGTTCCTGGTGTCAGGTTAAAGGCATTCCATATACCACCAATGCCGAAATGCTGGCCATGCCGCGCATTCGCAAGCGCTTTGAGAAAGAAGTCAATATCTGTAACCAGAGCCTGGGCGATTATGAACGCATCATGCGCTTCGATCTGGTAGACCACGAATGGACTGTGGAAGGAGGCCAGCTGAGTGCCACCCTGAAACTGCGCCGGGGACATCTGGTGAAAGAATACGCAGACCAGATTGAAAAGCTGTATGCCGGAAGCCAGGGTAGTGCCGGCTAAAATCCAACATGCCTAAAGGTCCTTCATGCTCAGACTGATGCGTTTTCTCTCCGGGTCAGCCTGAAGAACTTTCACCCTGATCTTCTGATGAAGGCTTACCACATCTGAAGGGTCCCTCACAAAAGAATCGGACATCTGACTGATGTGAACCAGACCGTCCTGATGGACACCAATGTCTACAAAAATTCCAAAAGCCGTAATATTGGTCACCACGCCCGGCAATGCCATTCCCTCCCTAAGATCGCTGATATCCCGGATGTTCTGGTCAAACTCCACCATATCAAATTTTTTGCGCGGATCCCTGCCAGGGCGGGCGAGTTCCTGCATTATGTCCATCAGGGTAGGCAGCCCGGTTTCCTCTGTAATGTATTTTTTGGGGTCTATGGATGCCCTGGTCTGTTCATCCATGATCAGCTCTTCTATGGTCACACCCAGGTCCTTTGCCATACGCTCTACTACAGCATAGCTTTCAGGGTGAACAGCGCTTTTATCCAGTGGATGATCTGACTCCCTAACACGAAGGAATCCCGCAGCCTGTTCAAAAGCCTTTTCCCCTAAACGAGGAACTTTTTTCAAAGACTGACGGGAATCAAACGGACCATTTTCATCACGGAAAGCAACAATGGAAGAGGCAAGGGCCGGGCCTATTCCTGACACATAAGTCAGCAATTCCTTACTAGCAGTATTCACTTCAACTCCCACTGCATTCACACAATGCATTACGACCTCATCCAGGCTGGCTTTCAGTAATTTCTGATCAACATCGTGCTGATACTGCCCTACACCTATTGATTTCGGGTCAATCTTGACCAGTTCCGCAAGAGGATCGGCCAAACGCCTGCCAATGCTTACAGCCCCTCTTACCGTAACATCATAGTCAGGGAACTCCTCCCTGGCTACATTAGAGGCTGAATACACAGATGCACCGCTCTCACTGACCATAATTGCAAGAATATCCTTATTGAAGCGGATGCCTTTGATCAAGATCTCCGTTTCTCTTCCGGCAGTTCCATTCCCTATGGCAATGGCTTCAATATCATAGGCGCTCACCAGAGACAGAATTTTACTTATCGATTGTTTCACCTGGTTGTGAGGCGGATGGGGATAGATGGTTTCATTATGAAGCAGCCGGCCTTCCCTGTCGAGACAAACCAGTTTGCATCCGGTCCTGAATCCGGGGTCGATTGCCAGAATTCGTTTCTGACCAAGGGGTGGCGACAGAAGCAATTGCCGGAGATTCCCGGCAAATACCCTAATGGCTTCTTTGTCAGCAACCTCTTTTAACATGTTCCTGTACTCATTTTCAAGCGATGGCTGCAGCAGGCGTTTGTATGCATCCTCAACGGC
>CAZFOI010000107.1:0-5994 GCA_964520605.1 uncultured Bacteroidales bacterium | reverse complement strand
GAACTCCAATCCTGCAATTGAAGGCTGAATAGACGGCAATACAACCAGAGGTGATTTTTTATTCGGAACAACCCATCCCTATGATTGGATGTGTCCCCAGGACAACAGTCTCTGGCAGGGAGTTGATGGGGTAAACAATCCCTGCCCGCCTGGATGGCGAGTCCCCTCTGCAGCCGAGCTGGACGCAGAACGTCTGAGTTGGAGCTCCAGTGACGGACGAGGGGCACATGCATCAACACTGCGCTGGCCTGTTCACTCCGGGCTTCGAAACAGTCAGACTGGATCAATTGATGGCAGAGGCACAGAAATTAATGGACTCAGCAAGGTCTGGAGTTCTTCTATTGGTTGGTCCTATAATTCACAAAACCTTGTATACTTTCACCGGGAACCCTCAGGAAATGCCTATTTGCAATACAATGAACGGGGTGGCGGGGGTAGTGTTCGTTGCCTGAGAGACGATTTTATTGCACCTGAAGTATATGATCTGACCCTTGATGTAACTGTTTCTGCAGGAGGAATTGTAGAGGGACAAGGGAGATACAGCGAAGGGCAGGAAGCCAGAATCGTGGCCCGTCCGAGTCTGGCATGGATTTTTGTTGGCTGGAGTGGAGATGTTGGATATTTGAATGACCCCTCTTCACCCAATGCAATCGTTGTCATGCCGGCCCAAAGCATTACCCTTATTGCCAATTTTGAAGAAATGCCTGATTTTCAAAATTGTGGAGACAATATTAAATTTACTTACCAAGGTGAACTGGTTGTTTATGGAACAGTTTTACGGAATGGACGTTGCTGGTTAGACCGCGATCTGGGTGCATCTCGCGTTTGTATCTCATATGCTGACAGCCAATGTTATGGACATAATTTTCAGTGGGGAAGGCTGGCTGATGGCCATCAGGTAAGAACAAGTGGAACAACCACAACATTGAGCAGTTCGGACGTGCCCGGACATGGGGATTTTATTACCACAAGCAGTTTCCCGGACGACTGGAGATCGCCCCAAAACAACAGCCTTTGGCAGGGGGTTTCAGGAATTAACAATCCCTGTCCTTCGGGCTGGCGTGTTCCCACTAGTGCTGAGTTGAATGCCGAACGCCAGAGTTGGAGCCCTATCAATAGTGAAGGTGCTTTCAACTCAAGCTTAAAATGGGCAACATCGGGTCGTCGAGCAGCACGTGATGGTTGGGTACAACCAGGTGGAGGGGCTGGATATATCTGGAGTTCTTCACCTGGACAAAATCTGTATATCTCTACTGTTGGTGCAAATATGGAGGGAAATAGCCGGGCTAACGGCATGAAAGTGCGGTGCATTCTTCATTAATTCTTTTGGGAATCACCAGCCACCCCCAACACACTCCCCATCTCTCTACCGTCTTCCCTCTACTTTCTTCATACTATCCTCTACGAACCACGAACCAAAAAAAAGTTCGCAGTACGCAGTTCGTAGTACGTAGAAAGAAGAAACAACATCTACGAACCACGAACTGCGTACTACGAACTGCGTACTACGAACTAACATCTTCGAACTATTCCCCCCCCCGTTTGTTAAGTATGCTGCTCCTTGTTTTATCTTTGCACTCGTGAAACATCCCAAGGCGGCCTCCATGACCGAAGACCAAAAAACCGACAAGCAGGTTAAGAAAATCACGGATTTTTTCAGGATCCGCCGCATCATCATACCGGTTCTTATAGGACTGGGGGTTGCAGCGTATTTGCTTTACAGGAATTTCGACCGGGATGCTTTCATGCAAATAGAATGGACCGGACAATCGTATCTGGCCATCGCACTTTCCCTCTGCCTGATGGTGGTGCGCGATCTGGCCTACATAGTCCGGATCAGGGTACTTACCGACGGGCAATTATCATGGAGGCAAAGCTTTCAGGTAATCATGCTGTGGGAATTTGCTTCGGCAGTAACCCCTTCCATCATTGGCGGCACAGCCGTTGCTTTGTTTATACTCAGCAGGGAGGGCATCAGCATGGGCCGCACCACGGCCATAGTGTTTGTTACCGCTATGCTCGATGAGTTGTTCTACATCCTGATGGTTCCCCTGATGATCCTGATAGTGGGCCCGACAGACCTGTTTACCTCCGAAGGTTCCTATGTCTTGTTCAACACCCGCCTGGGTACACAGGGGCTGTTTGCCCTTGGATATTTGTTCCTGCTTATACTTACCCTGATCATTCTTTACGGCATATTTATCAACCCCAGGGGATTCAAATTGCTGCTGCTGCATATATTCCGCCTTCCCATACTGAGAAAATGGAGGGGCCGGGCTGCCGACACCGGCAACGAGATCATCATCACCTCTGCTGAAATGAGAGGAAAACCATGGATTTTCTGGTTTAAGGCATTTGCCGCAACCTTCTTTTCCTGGACGGCCCGGTTTTGGGTGGTGAACGCCCTTATAATGGCCTTTGTCGGGCTCAGCATGAGCGAGCACTTCCTTATTTACGCCCGCCAGCTTATGATGTGGGTGTTGCTGCTGGTAAGCCCCACCCCGGGAGGAAGCGGAGTGGCCGAGCTGGTCTTTGGCGGTTTTCTCGGGGAGTTCATACCAAACGGCCGTACCCCGGCAATGGGCCTTTTGTGGCGTACCATTAGCTATTACCCCTATCTGTTTATCGGGGCAATCGTATTGCCTGCCTGGCTCAAGAGGGTATATGCCCGGCGCTAAAACAGATGCCTCAGGGGAACCAGAAGCCATTCAAAAAATCTTTGAATAAAGGGCCTTCTTTTCCAAAATGAATAATCAAATTCCTCTGCGCTTTTCAGGGATTCATTAAAGTGGGAAATCATCTGCCTTACCAGTGATTTGTGGGTTCCCGACAGGCAGATCTCATGCTGATACCTAAGGCTGCGGTAGTCGAAATTCGAAGATCCTATAACAAACTGCTCCCTGTCTGCCAAGAACATTTTGGCATGAAGATTCTGGGGTAGGTAGAAGAATATCTTTATACGCTGCTGAGACAGGTCTCCCAGGTATTTTGATGTGAGCAGGTCCATGATTCCCACATCAGACTTCTTTGGTATAATGATTTGCACCTTTACCCCCCTCTTAGCCGCATCAGCCAGGGCTTTTCGCAGGCTGCTTCCGGGCAGGAAATACGGGGTCTCGATGGTTATTTCCCTGCTGGCATTGGTAATCAGATCAAGGAATTTCTTTTTAACGGGCTGAAAATCAAGCGCCGGAACATCGCGTATGATCTCAAAACCGGCACTCTTAATCACGCGGGTATAGGCGTACTTATCGTAGAAGTACTTGTTGTGTATCCTTAGATTCTCAAGTATAATGGTCTTAAACTTTCGGGTAAGCGGTTCGCTTTTAATCCTGAACATGGACTCCCGCCAGTTAAGCGAATAGCTGGTAATGTTTGCCGAGCCTATCCAGGTAATCTGATCATCAATGGCTATGATCTTGCGGTGATCCCTGCGGTGGCTTTTGGTAAATCCATCCCAGTTAAACCGGATCTTTTTGAAAAAAGTAAGCTCTCCCCCGGCATCAACCAATTCCTGAAAAAAATGATGGCTTGAAGACGCCCCCCAGGAATCTATCAGCAGTTTTACCCTTACTCCCTGCTTTTGTTTTGCAATCAGGGTGTCGCGAAAACGCACCCCCATGGGATCATTTCTGAAACGATAAATCTCTATATAGACGTACTTTTCAGCCTGCCTGATGTCGTTCAGCATGGCCGTGTAATACATCAGCGGATCCGATAACAGCCTGATCTGGGTGTCCTGGGTGAGTGTCATGGTTAATTACCAAACCTTCTGTCAAAAATAAGGAAATTATGGTTGATGTGCCTTCGGCCCGGGTAAATGGTCAGATTTTTATCACCAGGTTCTTACCCTTCCCCCGTAACGAAAAGTCCTTGAATAATAGGGCTCTCCGAGGCTGCTGACGATAACACCCGAAGAGGTTGAGGTGTGTATGAACCTGCCATCGGTAAGGTATATGCCTACATGCGAAATCTTCCAACCCTTAGTCCGGAAAAAAACCAGGTCGCCTGTTCTTAGCCTGCTTTGGCTGATGCGGCGCGAGTGGCGGGCCATTTCAGCTGACGATCTTGGCAGGTTATAGCCATAGGCATCCCTGTAAACCAACCACACAAAGGCAGAACAATCTACCCCCAGCCTGTTCATTCCGCCATAACGATAGGGCGTTCCAAGCCAGGTAGCAACCTCGGCAATTACCCTGGGGTCTTCCGTTCCTGAAAATCTTACGCCAAGCATTCTTCCATGCTCGGCATAGAATCCCTGAGGCAGGTCTCTTTGCGCTTGTTTTATGGCTATTTTCAGCGGACTGCAGGATGTAAATAAAAGCATGGCAATAAACCCGAAAAGGGCTTTTCTCATCAGGAAAGATGAAGGCGTAAAACGGGAAACAAGACTGCCGGTCGAAATTCTGATCATGCCCCTTAGCCGTGGAGTTTTTTTGCTTAGTTTTGCCAAAAATATAAAACAAAAACATACGAATCATATAAATTATTCTATTTATGAGCAATCCATCCTTTCACCTGAATCCCAATCCGATGGTCAGGCATTTGCAAAAGCCGGCATCGGAATTTACCAAGGCAGACATTATTCGCTTCATAGAAGACAAAGGCATTGAAATGGTTAATTTCCGGTATGTCGGAGGCGATGGCCGGCTAAAAACCCTGAACTTCATCATCCAAAGCCGCGAACATCTGGAAACCATCCTTTCCTCGGGAGAAAGGGTAGACGGAAGCAGCCTGTTTACCTTCCTGGAAGCAGGTTCCAGTGATCTTTATGTGGTTCCGCGTTTTAAGACCGCTTTTCTGAATCCCTTTTCTGAAATACCCGCAGTAGACATCCTCTGCTCCTATTATGACAAGGACGGGAATCCCCTGGCCAGCGCCCCTGAAAACATTATGCGCAAAGCCCACGATTTGCTGGTAGAAAAAGCCGGTATCGAGCTGGAGGTAATGGGCGAAATTGAGTATTATGTGATCAGTGAAAAAGACGATATGTACAGGGCCAATGACCAGCGCGCCTATCACGAATCTGAACCCTTTGTAAAATGGGAGCAGCTCCGGGTAGACGCCATGAAGGCCATGGCCCAAACCGGCGCCATGATCAAGTATTCCCACTCAGAAGTGGGCAACTTTTCTGATGATGAGCACGAATACGAGCAAAACGAAATCGAATTCCTCCCAACCAATGTGGAAGATGCTGCCAATCAGCTTATTATTGCAAAATGGATTCTGCGCCAGGTGGGTTATCAGTATGGTGTTACCATAAGTTTTGCCCCGAAAATTACCGCAGGAAAAGCAGGAAGCGGTATGCACATTCATATGAGGCCCATGAAAGACGGGCGCAACCTTACCCTTGAAAACGGAAAAATCAGCGATGTTTCCAAAAAGGTCATTGCCGGCATACTGGATCTGGCCCCTGCTTTGTCTGCCTTTGGAAACACCATTCCAACAAGTTATTTCAGGCTGGTTCCCCACCAGGAGGCACCCACCAATATCTGCTGGGGCGAGCGCAACCGCTCTGCATTAATCCGGGTACCGCTCGGATGGATAGGAACCGGAGACATGGTGCACAGGGAAAACCCTGCTGAGCCATTACAGGACACCGATTTCAGCGCAAAATCCACATTCGAATTCCGCTGTCCGGATGGTTCGGCTGATGTTTATCTGCTGATTGCCGGCCTTTGTGTTGGTGCCCGTCACGGGTTCGAGATGCCTGATGGTCTTGAGTTTGCTGCTAAGACTTTTATAGATGTTAACATCTTTGAAGACAAGCACAAACACCGTACAGAAAAACTGGCGCAATTGCCTTACTCCTGTAAAAAAGCGGCAGAATACCTGAGACAGAAAGCCGATGTGTTTGTACAACACGAGGTCTTTACCCATGAACTACTCGAAGGTGTGGCCAGGCGTCTGGATCAGTATAATGACGAGAATCTAAGAGAGAAAATAAGCTGCAATCGCGAGGAGACCATGAAGCTGGTCAGACGGTTCCTGCAC
>CAZFOI010000106.1:3307-6006 GCA_964520605.1 uncultured Bacteroidales bacterium | reverse complement strand
TAAAACATATACGATTAGATTTTCATTGCTACCTCGTCTTGTATCCAATGCCATAAATAAGGCGATTAATGGATTACTTGACCAGTCCAATAATCTTGTTGAACCACCATAATGTTGAATCATAAAATACCAAGACCAAATGTCATTATGTTCAATGTTTACAATTGATTTAGCACGACGTCTAAATTCTTGAAAATATTTTCGTTCTTTTTGAAGAACTTTTATAGCTTCAGTCTCATCAAAAATATCAGTTGATTCAGTCTGATCAACTCCTCTATAAATTTTTGGCATTAGATGTTTATGCTCCCTAGATTCTCCTCTAAACCAAGTCGAAGAAGTTGAAACCAATCTTATAAATCGAAGGAAATCATCTAAATATTTGATCGGTTCTACATTTATGATTCCATGTGGATGATAATCATGTATTATTTTAATGCGCTCATCATCACCCTTGGCAGCATTAAGTTTTTTCCAAACTTTGTCTCTTTTGTCTTCAGGTAATTCTTTAATCCATTCATCCATAGCAATAATATAATCTGGAAGTCTCTTCTTAAGCGTACTCTATCGGTTTAGCATTTAACTTTTCATTTCCGTAAAAATATGAATTAAAACTACCTGACAATGGTTTTTGCCTATAAGTTATTAAAAATAATAAACGGGGTTGCAAAGTATAATAATGAATGGCTTAGCCGCCAGGTTATGGGCATTTTTTTGGTGAGGGTATTCATTTTTGAAGGTCTTGGTTCAGTCTGGGACAGTCTATTTAATATTTATGATCAGCAGGTCAAAGAACTTGCAGTCAAATGCCATATATTATCCCGGAACGGGTTCAAGATGCTCTGGAAGCATGCTTTGCCTGATACACCCGCTGTGGCACTTTGGCAAGGTAAGAAATCCCGGGAGGTGATTATTCTCCAGATTTCCAATGAAGAAAGTCTATCAAAAGGTGGAGAAAAGCAAAGTTTGTGAATTGAGCAAATACAAAAAAACCACTCACAGCAATTTGCGAGTGGTTTTTCTTTGTGACTCCGCCTGGACTCAAACCAGGAACCTTCTGATCCGTAGTCAGATGCTCTATTCAATTAAGCTACGGAGCCATCCCTAAGGAGTTGCAAAATTAGTGTTTTTTTCTTTTCTGCAAAGCATCCGGATAAAAAATCATTTGCTTTGCGGGGCCTGATGCCTGATTACGCCCTTGGTTTTCCACCTGCCGGTTCTGAAATACAGATAAGCGGCAAAGAACCCAAAGGCCCAGGCTATGGGAATGCCCCACCAGATGCCGTCGGTGCCCATGGTCCTTGAGAGAAAATAAGACAGGGGCACCCTTAAGACCCACAGGGAAAACAGGGTGATGAACATGGGCACTATGGTGTCTCCGGCCCCGCGCAGCACCCCATGGGTAACGAACATGGCAGAGAACAGCACATAGAAGGAGCCCACAATCACCAGGTAGGAGTACCCAATCTCAATAACCTCAGGGTCGGTGGTAAAGATGCGCATGAGCTCCCGCCCAAAGAACCAGGCCGCCAGGGTAACCATAAAGCTCATTGCGGTGGTAAGCAGCAGGGTAGACCTTAGTCCGCTTCTGACCCTGTCGGGCCTATTGGCCCCTATGTTTTGTCCCACAAAGGTACTCAGGGCCATGGAGAAGTTCATGGCCGGCAGAGCGGCAAAGGAATCGATGCGCCCGGCAATGGTATAGGCCGCCAGGGTATTGCCTCCAAAGGGGCTTACAATGCCCAGCAGGGCCAACATCCCAAGGGAAACAAAGGTATGCTGCATGCCCGTGGGGATGCCGATGCGCAGGCTGTGACGAAAAATATCCCGGTCAAAAACCAGCCCCTTAACCGAGAAGCGGATGACCTTGTGGGTGCGGTTCAAATACACCACACTCAGCCCAAAGGCTATGCCCTGGGCAAGTACCGTGGCAAAGGCCACCCCGGCAATCCCCCAGCCAAATACCAGCACGAAGAGAAGGTCAAAACCTATATTCAAAAAGGTGGAAATAATCAGAAAGTACAATGGGGTCTTGCTGTCGCCCAGCCCCCTGAGTATGGCGCTGGTGGCATTGTAGCCAAACATCAACACAAGACCGGCTGCAAACACATTAAAGTAAATGGTGGCATCCTTCACCAGGTGCTCGGGCAGCCCGATGAGCTTCCAGATGCTGTCTATGAGCAGGACTCCGGCAATGGTAAGCACTATGGAGGCCACAAACAGAAAGATCATGGCCGTGTCTATGGCCCTTTTAACCGCTGCCAGGTCTTTGGCTCCGTAATACTGGGAAATAATGATGGTGGTACCCGTGGTGATGCCAATTACCAGACTGATCAGCACAAAGATCACCGGAAAGGAAGCTCCGGCAGAGGCCAGGGCATCCGTGCCAATGTAGCGGCCAATGATGATGGTATCCACAATGTTGTACATCTGCTGGAAAACATTTCCCAGCAGCATGGGCATGGTGAACCATATCAGTTGGCGGGTAACCGGTCCCTTGGTAAGGTCTCTCATAGCTTGGGGGCTCTCCCGAATATAACAATCTGGCAAAGGTATGGTTTTATGCAAAGCCATTCAGCCCAAAAAAAATGTATATTTGTACATCCACAATGCTTCCAAAACCCTTTGCCGATGGATATTTCCGTGATTGTTCCCCTGTTAAACGAAGAGGAATCTCTCCCCGAACTGCACAACCAGATCAG
>CAZFOI010000106.1:0-3297 GCA_964520605.1 uncultured Bacteroidales bacterium | reverse complement strand
GTAATGAAAGCCGGTGGCTATACCTGGGAGCTTATCTTTATTGATGATGGCTCGCGCGACGCCTCCTGGAAGGTAATTGAATCCCTGGCCGAAGGCAACCCTCAGGTCAGGGGCATTAAGTTCCGCCGCAATTATGGCAAGTCTGCCGCCCTGAACGAGGGCTTTAAGACTGCCCGGGGGCAGGTGGTCATTACCATGGATGCAGACCTTCAGGACAATCCCGAGGAGATTCCCGGGCTATATCAAATGATTACCGAGCAGGGATTCGACCTGGTGAGCGGCTGGAAAAAGAAGCGCCACGACCCCCTCTCCAAAACCATCCCCACGCGTTTGTACAACTGGGCCACCCGCATGGTAAGCGGCATCCGCCTGCATGATTTCAATTGCGGGCTCAAGGCCTACCGCCTGGAGGTGGTTAAGGCCATTGAGGTCTACGGGGAGATGCACCGCTACATTCCGGTTATGGCCAAATGGGCCGGATTCAGGCGCATAGGAGAGAAGGTGGTACACCACCGCAAGCGGCAGTTTGGCACCACCAAGTTTGGTCTGGAACGCTTCTTTAACGGCTTTCTGGATCTGATGTCCATTGCCTTTGTTACCCGCTTTGGACGCAAACCCATGCATTTGTTTGGCTTTTTGGGAAGCCTGCTGTTTTTTGCCGGCTTTCTGATTGCCCTTTACCTGGCATACGGCAAGTTCTTTATGATGGGCTACCGCATGACCGAGCGTCCCTTGTTTTATTTTGGCCTGCTGTCTATGGTATTGGGCACCCAGTTGTTCCTGGCCGGTTTCCTGGGAGAGCTGATTGCCCGCAACGCCACAGACCGCAACCATTACCTGATAGAAAAAACCCTGGGCTGATTTGGCTTACATCATCATACTGGGATCGGCCCACCCGCTCAGGGGGGGCGGCATGGCAACCTTCAATGAGCGCCTTGCCCGGGAACTGATTGACCAGGGCCACAGGGTAGAAATCTTTACTTTTTCTCTGCAGTATCCCGCATTCCTGTTTCCCGGCAAAACCCAGTACTCCGATGAACCACCCCCTGAGGGCCTGGATATCAGGATAAGGGTCAACAGCATCAACCCCATCAACTGGCTTATGGTGGGAAGGGACATAGCCCGCCTGGCACCCGATTACCTGATTATTCGCTACTGGCTGCCCTTTATGGCCCCCTGCCTGGGCAGCATTGCCCGCCTGGTAAGGCGTAATGCCAGTACCCGAATACTGGCCATAACAGACAATGTGGTGCCCCACGAGAAGCGCCCGGCAGACAGGCTGCTTACCCGTTATTTCCTTGGCCCGGTGCATCGCTTTTTGTGCATGACGCGTTCTGTGGGCAAAGACCTGGAATCCTTTGGCATTGAGCCCTCCCGCATACGCATCAGCCCCCATCCCCTCTACGACAATTTCGGAGAGCCCCTTTCCCGTGAGCTGGCCAGGGAGCATCTGGAGCTGGACCAAAAACAGAGAATCGTGCTGTTTTTTGGCTTTATCAGGGCCTACAAGGGCCTGGATCTGCTCATCAGGGCCATGGCAGAGGAAGAGATTCGCAGGCTTGATGTTAAGCTGCTGGTGGCCGGGGAGTTCTACGATTCTCCGAAGGATTATCACCAGCTGGCCCAATCCCTGGGTTTGGACAACATCCTCTGGCATACCGACTTTATTCCATCTGCCAGGGTAAGGGATTATTTCTGTGCGGCAGACCTGGTGGCCCAGCCCTATAAGACGGCTACCCAGAGCGGGGTTACCCAGGTGGCCTATCACTTTGAGGTACCCATGCTGGTGACGGCCGTGGGAGGCCTGCCCGAGATGGTACCCAACGGCATTGCCGGATACGTTACCGAGCCTGAACCTCGGTCCATAGCATTGGCCATGGCCGATTATTTCATGCAAAACAAGCGGGAGGAGCTGAGCCGGGGCATCAGAAAACTGAAAACGGCCTACTCCTGGAGTGCTTTTGTTGATGCTCTGATAAATAATTGAAATTCAATATTATGACAGATATAAGTAAACAAATAGAGGAGTCCGTTCGTTTAAAAGAGTGGTTGCTATCCAGTGAGCATGCCCAAAGCACCCTGGCGCAATGCGTTGATATGATGACGGCTTGTTTCAGGGCAGGAGGGAAGGTGCTTTTTTGCGGAAACGGCGGCAGTGCGGCCGATGCCCAGCACCTGGCAGCCGAGCTCTCGGGCAGGTTTTATCTTGACCGTCCCCCGCTGGCCGCTGAGGCCCTGCATGTGAACTCCTCGTTCATCACGGCCACGGCCAATGACGATTCCTTCGACAGGGTGTACCAGCGCATGGTAGAGGCCCTGGGGCGCGGCGGAGACATACTGGTGGCCTTTTCTACTTCGGGGCGCTCGGTGAATGTACTGAATGCCCTGGATCAGGCCAAAAAAACGGGGATGCGCTGCATTGGCTTTTGCGGCATGCATGACAAGGACATGGCCCCGTATTGCGATGCGGTTTTTGCCATACCCTCAACGGATACCCCCCGCATCCAGGAAATGCACCTGTTTATAGGGCATTTGCTTTGTGAGCTTACCGAGGCAGCCATGTTTGCTAAGTAGCATCAAACCTGAAAAATGACAAGACCATGAAAAGACCCTTTATTCCCGATAGCAGCTGGACCTTGTTTCTGGATCGCGATGGCGTGATTAACCAAAGACCGGAAAACGATTATGTGAAGAGCCCGGCAGATTTCCATTGGACGGAAGGTGCCCTGGAAAGCCTGATTTACTTCTCCAGGGTATTTACCCACATTCTGGTGGTTACCAACCAGCAGGGCATAGGCAAGGGCCTGATGAGCGAGAAAGACCTGGAGCTGATACACAAGCACATGACCGGAGAGCTCACGGCAGCCGGGGGCCGCATAGATAAGGTGTACTTCTGTGCCGATCTGAAAGGCTCGGGCAGTTTCTACCGGAAACCCAATGTGGGCATGGCCCTTAAGGCCAAAAAGGATTTCCCCGGCATTGATTTCGCCTCTTCCATCATGGTGGGCGATACCCTGTCGGATATGCGCTTTGGCAAGCGATTGAAAATGAAGACGGTTTTGGTCGATGCCGGATTGTGCACCGCCCGTTTGAACCATCGCCTGATAGACCTCAGGTTCAGCAGCCTGGCCGGCTTTGCCGATCACCTGCGCTCCCTTGGCATCAACCCATGATAAAAAACCATGAGAACCCTGCCCGGCCTGTTTATAAAGATTTCAGTCTCAGCCGTTCTCTTATTGATGCTGGCAGGGGCCGGATTTTCCCTTGCCGCATCTGCCTCGGGCGGGGAAGCAAACT
>CAZFOI010000105.1:0-6053 GCA_964520605.1 uncultured Bacteroidales bacterium | reverse complement strand
CCTATGAGGCAATGACTCAGAAGGCAGGTCAAAGCAGCGTGGTGCTGTTTGGAGAGTTGCACAACAATCCCATTGCACATTGGCTGCAACTGGAATTGACTTCAGACCTTTTCCAGATTGCAGGTGAAAAACTTACGCTGGGTGCCGAAATGTTTGAATCTGCCAATCAGCTTATTTTGAACGAATATCTGTCAGGTAAAATTCTTGAACGGCATTTTACTGCAGAAGCGAAACTTTGGAACAATTATAAAACCGACTACCGCCCCCTGGTGGAATTTGCCCGGGAAAACCAGCTTGGCTTTGTTGCCACCAACATTCCCAGAAGATATGCTGCCATGGTGCACCGGGGTGGTTTTGAAGCCCTGCATTCTCTTGATCAGGAGGCCCTGGGCTTTATTGCCCCCCTGCCAATTGCCTATGATCCGGATTTGCCTGCGTATAAAGCCATGTTAGAGATGACCGGCATGCCGGCCCATGGCTCTGAAAATTTTCCAAAAGCCCAGGCCATAAAGGATGCCACCATGGCCCATTTTATATTTCAGAATCTCAATCCGAACGGGCTTTTTATTCATTATCACGGAGCCTACCATTCAGACAATTACGAGGGTATTGCCTGGTATCTGAGACAGCTGGATCCTGACTTGCGTATCCTAACCATTACTACGGTAGAACAGGATGATATCCGGCAACTGAGTCAGGAATATCTGGGTCGTGCCGATTTTATCATAGTGGTTCCCTCAAGAATGACAAAGACTTATTGATACTCATAGCATTCTGTCTTTTAGCACTTTCATTACAGGGACCCATCCCATATCCCGCGACAATAAGAGTACACTCAGATGGTATAAGAGGTCGGCGGTTTCTTCTGCCAAACGTTCATCACTGCCGTTTTCTGCTTCGAGGAGCACTTCGGCGGCTTCTTCCCCTACCTTTTTTGCAATTCGCTTACTGCCACCCTGCAATAGTCTTACGGTATAACTTTTTTCGTCTTTAGACTTCATTCTCAGGCTTAACACTTCCTGGAGTTGTGCCATGACAGCCAGGCTGTTTTCAGGAGATCCGGCATAGCAACTCCTGCTTCCTGTGTGACATACCACACCGCTGCATCTGGCCAGTATCAGCAGGCTGTCATGGTCGCAGTCTGTCATGACGGCTTGCAGATGAAGCGTGTTGCCCGAAGTTTCTCCCTTGGTCCAAAGCCTGTTGCGGCTTCGGGAATAGAAGGTTACCTTTTTTGTTTTCATTGTTATCTCCAGGGCTTCCAGATTCATCCATCCCTGCATGAGTACCTGAAGGCTGTCTGCATCCTGAATGATGGCAGGGATCAGGCCCCCGCTCCTGGAAAAATTGATGCTTTGCGGTTCCAAAAAGGGTGCGTATTTTGCTTCCATATGATTTTCTTGTATGTTTTATTAGCGAATGGGAATATTGTGTTCGTGCAGGTATTGTTTCAGGTCCCTGATCCGGATGTCGCCGTAATGAAAAACACCTGCGGCCAGGGCGGCATCAGCCTGTCCCTGTTGAAAAACATCCAGAAAATGTTCGTTTGTTCCTGCCCCTCCGGAGGCAATAACCGGGACACCTGAAGAAAGCGCAATTTCCCTGGTAATATCCAGTGAAAAGCCCTTGCGGGAGCCGTCGGCGGTAAATGATGTAAGAAGAATCTCTCCGGCCCCCAGATCACATACCTCTTTTGCCCAGGTTTTTGCGTTCCTGCCCGTGCTTCTGGTTCCCGCGTGGCTAACCACCTCCCATCCGGTTTTTCCAAACCTGGCATCAATGGCTACCACCACGCACTGCTTGCCAAAGGATTCTGAAAGAGAGCGAATAAGGCTCGGATTGATAAGCGCGGCAGTATTTACAGATACTTTGTCTGCTCCTTTTGACAGCAGAACCTCCACATGTTTTTCGTCGGAAATTCCCCCGCCCACAGTAAATGGAATGGAAATGGCAGCCGCAACTTCTTCCACGATTTTCAGGAAGGTGGCACGCCCTTCAAGAGTGGCTGTTATGTCCAGCAACACCAGTTCGTCGGCACCCTGAAGACTATAAGCGGCAGCCAGGGCAACCGGATCTCCGGCATCTGTGAGGTTTTGAAAGGAAACGCCTTTTACGGTTCGTCCGTTTTTTATGTCCAGACAGGGAATGATTCGTTTGGTAAGCATGGTGTGGGTGATTATTGTGAGAACCTGGCCAGATCTTCAGGCAAAATGCTTCCTTCAAATATGGCTTTCCCGGTTATGGCCCCATAAAGGCCCCAACTACTCATCAGCTCCAGATGCTCTGTTGTGGCTACCCCTCCACCTCCGATAAAGGCAAGTGAAGGGAAGGCTTTGATCAGGGGTTGATAAAAATCCGGATCCGGTCCCGCAAGGGTTCCGTCTCGGCCAATGTCGGTTACGGAGACGTATTTCCAGCCTGAACCCACCAGCAGTTCAAGGAAATCTTTTGCCGGAATTTGTGTCTGAAGTTGCCAGCCATGGCTCGCCACATATCCATTGCGGATGTCTACGGCGGCAATCAGGCGCTCAGCAGAAAAGGCCTTGCATAGCGCTGTCGGAGTATTGTCGTTTGAATGCAGCATGGTGCCAGCATTTACCTGCCGGGCCCCTGCATTGAGGGCCATCTGAACATCTGCTGTCTGTCGGATGCCGCCACCGTAGTCTATCATCAGAGAGGTATTTGAGGCAATGCTTTCCAATATTTGCAGGTTTTGCGGTTTTCCGGTTTTTGCTCCATCCAGATCTACCAGGTGAAGGCACTTAATTCCGGCATCCTCAAATATTTTGGCCTGATCCAATGGGTCGGCAGAATAGGTGGTTTTTTGGCGAAAGTCGCCGCGCAAAAGGCGCACGCATCGTCCATCCATGATGTCTATGGCGGGTATGGCGATCATAATGAAATAAAGTTTTTTAATATTTGCATGCCGGCATCTCCGCTTTTTTCCGGGTGGAACTGCACTCCGTACAAATGTTTGTTTGCAACGGAAGCAGTAAATGGCACCCCATAATGGCATATGCCGGTAGTGTCTTCAAATAGAGGCATTTGATAACTATGAACAAAATAGAAATGGCTTCCATCCGGTATGCCCCGGTAGAGTTCCCCTTGGGCAGATGTTACCCTGTTCCAGCCCATATGGGGGACCTTCAACCTGCCCTGGAATGCAAGGGCAGTTGCCCTGAACAAAGAAAGACCGGGTGTGTCGCCTTCTTCAGAATGTTGTCCCATGAGTTGCATGCCCAGGCAGATGCCCAACAGGGGTCTTTCGTACTGCTTTAAAAGAACCTCCAGTCCCTGATTTTTAATGGCTTCCATGGCCTTTCGTGCATGTCCCACTCCCGGGAAGATGAGTTTGTCAGTAAGACCCGCTTCTTCAGCAGTAGATATGGTCTTTGCTTTAACACCCAGTCTTGCCAGGGCATTCATTACGGAGGCCATATTTCCTGCCTGGTAATGTATGATGCCTATTTTCTGCGGGTTCATTACAGCATGCCTTTGGTTGTGGGTAAAACATCCGGTCCGCTGATGCCTGCCGCCATGCGCAGTGCCCTGGCAAATGATTTGAAAACGGCTTCAATCGTGTGATGGTCGTCCTCTCCTTCTGCTTTAATGTGGAGGTTGCAGTTTGCCGCATCTGAAAAAGACCTGAAAAAATGCTTGAACAAACTGGCCGGAATCTCACCAATAGTGGCGTTTTGAAAGCCAACATCCCATTTGAAATAGGCACGGCCACCAAGATCAATCAGTGTTTCGGCCGATGCCTCGTCCATGGGCAGCTTATAGCCGTAACGTTCAATTCCCCTTTTGTTTCCCAGAGCTTGTTTAAGTGCCTGGCCCAGAACAATCCCTGTGTCTTCAATGGTGTGGTGGGAATCAACATCCAGGTCTCCCCGGGCTATGATATGAAGGTCCATCTTTCCATGACGCGCAATCTGATCCAGCATATGATTGAAAAAACCTATGCCGGTATCAATGTCAGAGACTCCCTGTCCGTTGAGTACCAGGCTGATGCTGATATCGGTTTCACTGGTCTTCCTGTTCACCAGAGCCGATCTGGCCGCAGCGGAAGGGAGTGCCACTTGCTTGTTTTCCGGGGCGCCCGACTGCCACCATGCATTTAAAAGCCGGAGGTTTTCCTGGTCATTGCCAATGGTAATGCGAAGGCATCCCTCGCAGCCGGGCTCTTTGCTCCGGTTTCTGACCACAACTCCCATAGAGGCAAGATGGCGATAGGCCTTTTCTGCATCTTTCGTTTTTACCAGGAGGAAGTTTGCATTGGACGGGTACACATGAACCACATCGGGTATTTTAAGGAGTTCCTCTTCAAGCAAGGACCTGTTTCGGATGGTTTGTTTTATGGTAAGCTTAAAGGCGCCATAGCGTGAGAGCGCCTCAATGGCAAGTTTTCCGGCCGGCAGACCGATGTTGTAGGGAGCTTTTATCTTTTTCATTACAGAGATGATTTCCCTTGACGCAAACCCCACACCCACCCTGGCTCCCGCCAGACCCCAGGCCTTGGAAAACGTTTGCAGCACCACAAGGTTGGGGTGCTGGTTCAACAGGGGAAGCAGGCTTTCTCCCGGTGCAAAATCAATATAGGCTTCATCCACAATCACCAAGCCCGGGAAATCCCTGATAAGGCCAACAAGCTCTTCCCTGTTTTGGATATTCCCTGTGGGATTGTTCGGATTGCAGACAAACACCAGGCGGGCATCGTTTATGTCTCTGACAGCAGATGTATCCATTCGGAAATTACTGTCCAGGGGTACTTCAACCACCTCCAGGTCATTGATGGCAGCACAAACCCCATACATTCCAAAAGTTGGCGGAAACACCACCACCTTGTCTGTTCCCGGTCGTGCAAAACAGCGCATCAGCATGTCAATGATCTCATCGGAACCGTTTCCCAGGATAAGCTGAGAAGGATCCAGTTTGCGCAACAAAGCAATCTGTTCCTGCAAGTCGTCCTGAATGCGACGGGGATAGCGGTTGATCTGATCAGGCAATCCGGGCAGGGGAGAGGGCTGCTCATTGGCATCAAGAAACACCGTATCCCCTGAAATTTCAGGCAGCTCATCTTTTGCCGAAGCGTATGGTTTGAGACGGCGTATGTTTTCGCGAGTGATGTGTTCAACAGAAAAGGCCATGATTATTGATTTTGGGTGTAATGGTTATCTGGAAGTCTTTGCAAAACGGCCCGGGCATGGGCTTCAAGAGACTCGGCCCTGGCCATGGGTACCACGGATTTGGAAAGGAGGGTAAGGCCCTGTGGGCTAATTTCCTGAAAGGTGATGCTTTTCATAAATGACTGGGTGGTAATGCCACTCCAGGCCCTGGCAAAACCACCCGTGGGCAAGGTGTGGTTTGTTCCGCTGGCGTAATCCCCGGCTGATTCAGGAGTGTGGTGTCCTAAAAAAACAGAACCTGCATTGCTTACCCGACTGGAGAGACTGTCAGGGTTTTCCACAGCCAGAATCAGGTGTTCCGGGGCATAGTCGTTGCTTATTGCCATGGCCTGCTCAAGTGAATCTGTAATGATGATCAGAGAGTGCTGCAGGCTTTTTTCGGCAATGTCGCGGCGGGGAAGCGCCGATAATTGCACCCTGAGTTTGTATAGGCACTCCAGGGCCAACTCTTCCGAGGTGGTAACAAGCACGACCTGACTGTCTTCACCATGTTCGGCCTGGGACAGCAAATCGGCAGCCACAAACTCAGGACGTGCACTATGGTCGGCAATAACCAGGACTTCCGAAGGCCCGGCAGGCATATCAATGGCCATTCCTGAAGCAGCCAGCTGCATTTTGGCTTCGGTAACATAGGCATTTCCCGGTCCAAAAATTTTTGACACCCTGGGAATGCTTTCTGTTCCCAGGGCCATGGCGGCAACGGCCTGGGCGCCCCCCACCCTGAATACCCGAACAGGGAAAAGGCTCAGGGTGTAAAGCAGGGCTGGGGATACCCCGGGTGGGGTACAGACGATAATTTCCCTGCAGCCGGCGATTTCGGCCGGTATGACGGTCATTAATACGGTAGAAAGCAGTGGCGCCGAACCT
>CAZFOI010000104.1:0-6087 GCA_964520605.1 uncultured Bacteroidales bacterium | reverse complement strand
GGAATATTGCCTAGAATTATACCAAAGACTATCGGGAGTAACAACAGGTGCTCATAGTGCTTGATGATGGCCAGGGAGATAAAAAACAATCCCACGCAAATCATCACCACATGACCCCAGGTTACATGGGCAAAAGATGTGTAGCCTGCAAATTGGACCAATTGGTCGATAATATAGTTAAAGGTTCCTCCTTCCATAATCAACCTCCGATTTCAATCAGAACATCACCTTCCATAACCGATTGCCCGGGGATAACGGCAATAGACATCACCTTGCCGTCTTTGTCCGAGTCAATGTTGTTTTCCATTTTCATGGCCTCAAGGACCATCAGCTTCTGCCCCACTTTAACCGTATCGCCGGGTTTAACCAGAATGCTGATTACCGAGCCGGGAAGCGGAGACTTGATCACGCCACCTGTTTTTGCTCCAACAGGTTTCACACCTGCTCCAACTGAAGGGGTGGTGTCTGTGGATGGCACGGCCCTGGAGCGAACCAATCGGGGTGTTTTCACCGGTTGCAGGGTCTTGTCAACCTCCACCTGATAAACCGACCCGTTCACATCCACATCAATTATGTTGTCTTCCACGTTCTGGATATTCACATCATATTGATTGCCATGTATGGTGAATTTAAATTTCTTCATATATATGTCTTTTGGCGTTTTTGGATTTTATCAATTCTTGTAAAACACATTGCGCAGTCCGTAAATTTTTGAACTCCAGGGCGAATATGTTCGGGAAACTTTCTTGATGGTCAGAACGGTGTCTTCAAAATCATGCATTTCCGAGCGATACAGATAAATTGCTGCAGCTATGGCGGCGTTTACCTCTCCTGAAAGATCATCGGGTTTGGCGGTAACCATTACTTTTTCGGCGGCTTCCTTTTTGCGGAATGAGAAAACCTCTTTTAGCTTGTTCCTGAAAGACTGGGTGTACAGTACCGGGGTGTGCCTGAAAATAACGTACAACATCAGCAGGGCAATGAACACAATGCCCATACCCATTAAAGCCATCATTGCTCCGTATGGATCGCTCTGGGCGAATGCATGTTCCTGGCCTGCCGAAACTCCCGGGACGTTTAACAAATAGGATATTTTCATGACGTGTGCTTTTACAGGGGTATGTTGGAGTGCTTTTTGGGCGGATTGATGTCCTTTTTGGTTGCAATGGACTGCAAGGCCCTGATTACCCTGAACCTGGTATTGCGAGGTTCAATGACATCGTCTATGTAACCATATTTTGCCGCATTGTAAGGAGTAGCAAATTTATCCAGGTATTCCTTTTCACTGCGAACCAGGAATTCCGTGCGGTCCTTTTCGTCTTCAATGGCCTTTATTTCCTTACTCTTCAACACCTCAATGGCTCCTTTGGGCCCCATCACCGCAATTTCGGCCATGGGCCAGGCGTAATTGATGTCTCCGCGAAGGTGCTTGGAACTCATAACACAATAGGCCCCACCATATGCCTTCCTGAGAATAACAGTAACCTTGGGCACCGTAGCCTCCCCATATGCATACAACAACTTGGCGCCGTGTGTAATAATCCCGCCGTGCTCCTGAGATGATCCGGGAAGGAATCCGGGTACATCAACCAGGGTAACAATTGGAATATTAAAGGCATCGCAGAACCTTACAAAACGGGCGGCCTTTCTGGATGCATTGATGTCGAGAACACCGGCAAGGTAGTTCGGCTGGTTGGCAACAATACCAACAGACATCCCGTTAAAGCGGGCAAAACCGGTAATGATATTTGGGGCAAAGTGGCGCTGAACTTCCAGGAACTCATTATAGTCTACCACTGCATAGATAACATCCTTAACATTATAAGGTTTATTCGGATTTTCGGGAATGATGGAATTCAACTCATCCTCCAGGCGGTCAATGGGATCATCGCAGGGATCAACGGGCGGCTCTTCCAGATTGTTCTGTGGCAGATAGCTCAGCAGTTTTCTGATCAGAAGGATTCCTTCCTTTTCATCCTCAGCAACAAAATGCGCAACTCCCGATTTGGAACCATGGGCCATGGCACCTCCGAGTTCCTCTTCAGAAATTACTTCTCCGGTAACGGTTTTTACCACTTTTGGACCCGTAACAAACATATAACTGTTCTCCTTGGTCATCAGGGTGAAGTCAGTCAGTGCGGGGGAGTACACGGCGCCTCCGGCACAGGGCCCGAAAATGGCACTGAGCTGGGGAACGACCCCTGAGGCCAGGATGTTGCGCTGAAAGATTTCAGCATAACCGGCCAGGCTGTTTACCCCCTCCTGGATACGGGCACCGCCACTGTCATTAAGACCAATCACAGGCGCCCCAACCTTCATCGCCTTATCCATCAGCTTGCAGATTTTTTCTGCGTAGGCCAGCGAGAGGGATCCGCCAAATACGGTAAAATCCTGTGCGAAAACATAGACCAGTCTCCCATCTATGGTGCCATAGCCTGTTACCACACCATCAGAATAATAATGTTGGTCTTCCAGACCAAAGTCTGTGCACCTGTGGGTAACAAACATGCCAAATTCTTCAAAACTTCCTTCGTCCAGCAAATGCTCAATGCGTTCACGGGCAGTTAGTTTCCCCTTTTGGTGCTGGGCATCGATACGTTTCTGACCGCCACCCATTTTTGCCAGCTCACGTTTCTCCAGCAGTTGCTTGATTTTGTCTTCAAAAGCCATATGATACCGAATTTAAGATTTGTTTTTGTTTTCGCAGAGCTCCATCAACACACCATGGGTCGATTTTGGGTGAAGGAAAGCGATGTCGAGCCCCTCTGCTCCTTTACGGGGAGATTTGTCAATCAGCTGCACGCCCTTTTCTTCAAGTTTCGTCAGGGCGTTTTCTATACCATCCACTGCAAATGCAATGTGATGAACGCCTTGACCCTTTTTCTCGATAAACTTTCCTATCGGGCCTTCAGGATCAGTTGACTCAAGCAGTTCGATCTTGGTCTGTCCGATCATGAAAAAAGCGGTTTTCACTTTTTGATCTTTTACTTCTTCAATGGCATAACACTTTAAACCCAGAACATCCTCGTAATAGCGGATGGAATCCTCCAGGTTGGAAACGGCTATCCCAATGTGCTCAATGTGCGAAAGATTCATGGCTGGAATGAATTTACAGTATGGTTAATAAAGCCTCGCAAAACAAAGAAAACAGTGTTGTTAATCTGTTAACAAGTCATGCGTTTTAAAATTGGGGCAAAGTTAACGTATTTTATTGGCATCCAAAAGCAAAATCAGGAATTTTATGGTTTCCAGGGGATCTCAGAGTCCCAGTTCTGTCTTATCTGGATATTGCCCGGATACATATACACCTTTTCTGGTTGCAGCCCCCTGAGGTATTGTCCGGTATCCCATCTCCTGTTTTGGTTTCTGTCTTCTATCAGCCTGATCCCGTAATTCCCCGGAATCAAAAAATCAAACACCTGCATGCCCGAAACCTTAACGAATTGCTCCCTTAGGACCAAACCGCCGCGATCGAGCAGTTGAAGAATATAATTCCCGGATCCATCAGGCAGGTCAAGATCAAGCAAGAGCTTTCCAAAATCCTCTGTGGATGAAGTCTTGAAACTCCTGACCAGAGAGTCATTCATATTGCCAAAAACATCCGTAAGGGCTCCCGGCAGCACCTTCAGCAGATACTTCTTGTCAGGTTCGGGGGGAGTATCCATTCGAATCTGCCGCCTTATATCGTCTGTAAACCCAAAATCAGCATCTATGGGTATGGTATCATTTAAAAACAACTGAATCAGGGAGTGCTCCACGTTGGACAGCGGAACGGGAGATACCAGGCTGAAATTTTGAAAATGAGGCCACGTGCCTCCCTGTCTTGCAGCAAAAGCAGGGAGGAAGCCCGGTGTGCGGGAAGGGGAGTCCGTGCGTCTAAGGCTTATACGCAAGGTGTCAGTAAAACGCGAGCCATCCCTGACCTCCATGATCAGCGAGTCTCTTTGCTGATCCAATACCCAAATCGTAAGGCTGTCCTTTTTAAGGCCGGTCTCTGCAAGAAACCATGAATGGTCATTTGGGTCCAAAACAGGCGTGAGCTGAAGTTCCTCATAGGGAATTCTGAAGGTAAGCAGTATTTTTCCCTCCTGAATCAGGCGGGCAGAGGTTATTCTCTGCAGGGTGTCTTCCTCTTTGAATAAATACAGGCGAAAAAAGCCGGATGTGTCCTTAACAGTCTTAGCGTCTGCCAGGCGATCCTCTCCGGGGCCTTCACCTTCCGGTTCATCAGGCGTGTCCGGTAAATCCGGGAGCTCTGGAATCTCTGCGCCCGTAGTGAGCTGCCTGCCATTCTCATCCACAGCAAGGCTGTCCGCAACAGCCATGCTGTCCGTAATATAAACCGGAACCACCAGGCTGTCTAAAAAGGCAATGCGCTCATCCGGCATGTCAAACAGGAAGTTGGCATTTTTGTCTTCAAGGGCAAACATCAGGTATTTGCCCTCACGGATATTGCGTATCTCAAACCCTCCTTCCTTATCCGTCTTTGCCAGATAAACCGGTCTTTCAAGATAAGGAACGGAGTCGAAGGTGTTTTCGTAAAGCATTACAAAAACATCCTTTTCCGGCTTCAGATCATGGGCATTTACTACCTGCCCCCGAACCGAAAGGGAGTCTACATAGTCTCCGGTAGAGAACACGAACTGAAAATTGGGGATCACATTGCCCTCGGTAATGTCTCTGATGGCATCGCCCAGAAAAAAATTATAGGTGGTTTCCTCTCTAAGCTCACTACCAAGCTGTATAATCAGTGATTTTCCCCTTATCCTGATGTCAGGAATCTCAGACAGTGGGGGCGAAATAAGCAATTGCTGGCGAAGATTCCTGAGTTCAATGTATTCATCGAACAGTATCCTGATCTGCCCCCCCTGAAATCTGACAGCATATTGTGCAGGTGTGCTGGATACAATTCGCGGAGGCGTTTCATCCTTTGGCCCTCCTGTCGGAGAGGCCACCTGGGCACAGGCTCCCATCACAAACAAAAGCCCCAAAAACAGGGCAGACGGCCAATTTAAAAACAGTCCCGATTTGTTGCGATGCATGGCGGAGTATCTTGAAAGACATGCAAAAATACCATTTATTTCAAAGAAAGGCCGCATGAATCGACTCAGGGTATGCCTGCAAAAGAATACCCCCGGTCAGACATTTCCATCAGAAAATCAGGCAACACCTGAAGCAGTTTCGCGGAAGCCAGGGCATTGTCATGAAAAACCATGATTGCGCCGTCTGAGGCCTGCCTGAGACAGGCAGCAAGACAATGTGATGCTGAGACGGAAGGACGGAAATCATATGCCATCATCGTCCACATAATCACCCTGAACCCGTGGCGGCGAAGCCATACAAGCTGGAGGGGGGTGAGTTTTCCGTAGGGTGGCCGGTACAGATCAGAAGAGATAATCGGCCGGCATCTGAGGGCATTCTCAAGATAAGCTGCTGCAGGAGTGTGGAAACCGTTCATATGAGTGTACCCATGCACTCCTATGCTGTGTCCCCTTTCAAGTACCCGGGAAACCAAATCGGGATGTCTTTCGGCCTTTTCGCCCAACATAAAAAAAGTGGCCCTGGCTCCGTATCGACTTAGTATGTCGAGGACCCCGGGAGTTACAAGAGGGTCGGGGCCATCATCAAAACTCAAATAAATCGTTTTGCTGCCCGAAGGCATCTCCCAAAGACATACGCTACCAAATAGTTTTCGTATCGGCCAGGGGACACGGAACATCATCGGGGTTGCCTGCATGCTGCTGTCCTTTGTTTGCAAAGGTATGAAGGCAGAGGAATAAAAAAAACCAGGCCCGGATATTAACCGGGCCCGGAAACCAAAACAACTGAAGAGAATTAGAGGGAATGTCTGTTGAAAGCTTGTTTTCGGTGGTTAATCCTTGTTTTCGGGTTGCTTTCTCTTTGCGTTTTTTTGTTTTTTCGGATTATTTTTTTCCTAATGAAGGAATGGATTCTTCGATTGATGTTTCAGTTGCCAACTTTTTGTGACAAGTTTACAACCACGATCACAGCATCTTACGCCTTGAAAACGGTCATGCGATGAAGGACACTTTCTGCGGCCTGTCAAACAGCCCGTATTGCGCGTGC
>CAZFOI010000103.1:0-6199 GCA_964520605.1 uncultured Bacteroidales bacterium | reverse complement strand
CCATTCGCCTTGTATCCGGATTGCTGCGGCTGCTATCCGGTTTTATGAAAGTGCCAAGACCCATACGCCTCAATGAACCCCTGAAGCAACTTTCCCTTGCCCTGTATGCACACGATGATTGTCCTTCAGCCCTGGATGCCTTGTTCAGGCACTGCAGCAACATCAGCCTGGGAGCTGATTATACCATGATCATGTTTTATGCCCCGGAAAACGACCCCATGTTCAGCTATGTAAGAAGATATCCGGGTGTAAGTGTAAGAAGCGAAATGTATCTTTTTGCCAAAGACACCAGCATTTTTGAAAAACTTCCCTTAGGCGACACTTCTCTGATGATGGATTTGTCTATGCTGATCTGAGTTTCGGGCGTGCTCTAAAACTTATCCAGCACCCAGGCAAGAAAGATTCCCAGATAATTTCCCAGGGCAAGACCAATTATACCAACAGCAAGTCCGGAGAAAATGACCTCCCGGTTTTTTAAAGCTCCGGCAACTACAGGCACAATGGCCGGATTGCAGATCATGGCTGTTGATGTGATGATGTAGGTGTCAGCATCAACCTTACATATTCTGGAAAGCAAAGCCTGTATAATCATGGAGCCAAAAACCACCAGGGCCACATAGGCTGCAATGATCATGGCCACAAAATCTATGGAGCGGATATCGGCCCGGGAGGCAATGACCATGCAGAACACCAGAATGAGATACATGCCCAGCTCGTAAGACTTTTTTATGTTCCTGATGGCCGGTATGGCCGAACCGGCGATGCCCAGGGTGGTGATCAGAAGGATAACGATTGCCAGCTGTGAGGATTCCGGAATGAACAAGGTGGTGGATGCCGCAATGCCGAAAATAAGCAGGGAAGCCCCAAAGGCCTTGAGAAGCGGACGGCGCATGTCTTTTTTGAGCATCCCCCAATAGGGATCATCCCCATCGAAATTTCCCTGGCGGGCTGTTAATGGATCCAGAAAGCGATAGGCCGGCAGAAACTTCAGTGCAATTCTCTGGGCAATGGTCATCACAAATAACAGATGGAAAGCCCCGATGACCAGGTCATAGGTTACAATGAGCATATAATTGGTTTCATCAGCCCCAAGTGCCAATTGGATGGAAGCCAGGTTTGGGGTACTACCGGTATACAGGCCCACCATCATGCCCGCCACATCTGACAAATCGCGGATTCCGTGGTTTTGAAAGATGAAAAACCCGGCAACCACAGATATGCTTACTGCTATGATGGCAAAAAGCATTGACAACATGGTCTTCCCGGCCATGCGCCTCCAGTTTTTGATGTCCATGGAAAACAACAGCAGGGGAATGGCAAGGGGAACGCTCAGCAGGGTAAGATATTCCTGTACCGGTTCCGCTCCCGATATCAATGGAAGCAGGCCGGTGTTTCCAATGATAAAACCAATCAGGTAGGCCATAACCACGGCCCCGATTTTGTTGATAAAGCGGAATCTATGGCATAGCCGCAGGATAATCAGGGGAAAGAAAAGGTAAAACAGAACCAGCAGGATGGTTGTCATGGGGAGGTTGTTTTATTCTTTGATGCAGCGAATGGAAAGGCTGAATTTTATATGAACTGCCAGTATAAAAAAGCAAGACCAAAGCCTGCAAGGAAGACGATTCCCAAAATCGCCAGCCATTTTTCCAGAGGCTTTGGTTTGAACTCCTCAGGCACGGCGTCAAGCAGCATGACTCTGTAATTCATATAGGCAAAAACAGGTGCCGCAAGGAATGAAATAGTCATGGCCAGCTTCAGCATGCCCCCCAGGTGGTTTGAAAAAAACCATATAATCAGAAAGCCAAGAACTAATCCGGTAAAAATCCAATAATAATGCGCCCTTGCAGACCATCGGGTGTTTTTTGAAAACAACAGGGTTGATGCATTTGACAACACCCTGGGGTAGGCATCAAGGGTGGTAAGTGATGTACTGAACATGGTGGTAAATGCAGCGACAACAATCAGTGGTTTTGCCCATAAACCAATACTTTCTACATAGAGGGAGATTAATTGCTTTGCAAAAACGGGTCCCTGTGAGGAAAACTCTACGCCGCTTCCGTACATTACCGTTTTTCCCAGGGCAAGAAAAACAAAGGCCATGATGGCACTGATAAAATATCCGGCATGAAAATCCTTCATGGTTTCCCTCATATCCGATGCTTTTTTCCTTATGGCTTCATGAGATTTCATCCAAAGCGAGGGCCATGCAGAGCATTCAATCGGGGCGGGCATCCAGCCCATGAACATAATCACAAACCCGAAAGAAGTTTGCGTCCATGGCGATTCACCTGTAAAACCCAAAGGGACATCAGAGGCATTATATACACTTAAAATGAGTGCAGTGATGGTGGATAAAGCCAGTATGCCCACCACAAGTTTGCCCACGGTTTGTAAAACACCGAAACCGCCAATGATTATGATCATTGCACTTATAAGCATCAACACCAGAGAAATTTCCGGAACGGATAATCCCGTGATTCCAAAATTTGTGGCAAGACTGGCGGTGACCATGCTTACACCGGCAATGTTGATGATGCCGGTAACCAGGTTAAGTAAAAAGAACAGAAGCAAATGGTTTTTGCCCAGACGCAAATAGCCATGAATGATGCTTTCCCCGGTTGCGGCGGTATAACGCTGTCCGTAACGGAAGAAAGGGTATTTGAACAGGTTGATTAAAATCAGAATGCCCAAAAGAGACCATCCATAATGGGCTCCGGCCTGAGTGCTTGCCACCAGGTGAGATGCTCCGATTGCCGCTCCGGCAAGCAGTATTCCCGGTCCGTAATATTTCATTTAAAGGATGAATTAGTAAAAGAGGCAGATGATTATTTTGAAAACGCAAACTTAAGAATTTTCAAAAGGAGGAAACGGCAAAACACTTGAAAATACTGAACAATCCACATCTTTTTTGTGAACAAACCGTATCGGGTAAGAATGTGGCTCCTGGTCTTGTTCCGGGGTAAAAGAAAAAATGGCACAACTTTTGAATGATTAATGGTAAAGGACCATCTGGTCTGTAAAAACGCACCACCATGAAAAAGCTAATTGTATTTTCGATTGTCGCATTGTTTGCGATTGGCGGTATGGCCCAGTCGCGGTCAGCTACCGCTGAGTATCTCGGTCTGCCCGGAGACAACCTGAACCTGTTTGCCGTGATGGACCTTTTTCAGCAATCAGAAACCCTTGAAGGTTTTGAACGCGCCCTGAATGACCCGGAATCGGTTATCAACAATCTGGATCTGGATGGAGACGGCTATGTAGACTATATTATGGTGATAGATTATCCCGAAGGGAATGTACACAGTATCGTCCTGAGGATAGCCCTTGACGAAAACGAATACCAGGATGTGGCCGTTTTTGTGGTTGAAAAACTCAGGGGCGGGGCCGTTCAGATACAGCTCATTGGAGACGAGGCGCTATATGGCAGGGATTATATTATTGAACCCATTTATGCAGAAACGCCCAATCCGGGCTATACCGGAGCATCGGGAACACCTGCCCGGGTAAAGACCGTTACCACCACCTATTATGAAGTAGCTGCATGGCCTGTAATTAACTATATCTACAGCCCAACCTATGTTGTGTATCGCTCTTCATGGCGCAGGGGGTATTATCCGGTATACTGGCAGCCCTGGCCGGTTCATTACTGGCACTATTATTATGGGTTCCACTATCCCATGTACGATCATTATCTGACTATTTACCGTCCGTGGAGGTACCCCCGCATCAAGGTATATCACACCACCTATTATACCCGGATTCGCAGGCATTCTCCCATTGTGATCGTAAGAATTGACCAGGGGCGCTATAAAACCACCTATACCCGTCCTGAGAAAAAGGACGAAGGTCTTGCGCACTTTGAAAGGGTTCGCGCCCACAGGACCAGTGTTGGTACTACCACCGGGCGCAGCAGAACGGATGGGGTAACGGCACCTGCAGCCACCACCGGACGTGACGCCGAAAGAAGACAACCGGCTAATGTTGTGAATGCCCCCCGCACAGAAACCCGCTCAGGGACTGCTCGTGGAGAAAACACGGAGACCAGGCAGGGAAGGGAAACGCAAACCTCAGTAGATAAAAGCCGTAGTGAAGGACGTGGAAGTACGCCATCGGTGTCGCCAGATCGCAACCGCAACGAAGGCCGCAGCAGCAACCCGCCCACCCAGGTTCAAAGAAGCCGTTCTGAGACGCGCAGCAGCAATCCTCCGGCAACTTCGGTTCAGCGGAGCAACAACAGCAGCCGAAACGAGAGCCGCAGCAGCACACCTGCCACTTCGGTTCAGCGAACCCGGACTGAATCCCGCAGCAGCACACCACCCCCCTCGGTTCAGCGGAGCAACAACAATAGCCGAAACGAGAGCCGAAGCAGTTCACCGGCTAAGTCGGTGCAGCAGAATCGTTCTGAGACGCGCAGCAGCACGCCTGCCACTTCAGTCCAGAAGAAGGAAACGGAACAAAAGCGCAGCGAAAGCCGAAGCAATAAACCCGACGAGTCTGCGGGCAGAGGCCGCAACTAATACAACACCATCATATACTCAACGGTGGCATCGCAAAAATTCAAGCGGGAGCCACCGTTTGTTTTTGGAGTAGCAGGGTTTGCTGAGAATATTTTTCTTTTCGTGTGATTTTTTTCCATTATTTGCGAATAATACTGTAGCATATAAAAAACAAGCTGTGGACAGGGATAGATTTGTTGCCGTAATCAAAGAAAACCAGAATCTGATTTTTAAAATCTGCCATTCGTATTGCCAAAATCCCGAAGACAGAAAGGATTTGCAGCAGGAAATCATGATTCAACTTTGGAGCTCATTTAAAAAATTCGACGGACGCGTCAAAATATCCACCTGGATTTATCGCATAGCCCTGAACACAGCAATTTCTTTTTACCGAAAGGAAAGCAAATACAGGGAGAAAACGGCTCCGATGGATGCATCCATAATCTATCTGTCTGATATTCAGTCGGATTCCGAACAACATGAAAAGCTTGCCATGCTGTACCGGTTTATTGAAAGCCTTAATGAAATGGACAAGGCGTTGATGCTGCTTTACCTTGACGACAACAGTTACAGGGTAATTGCTGAAGTACTTGGCATTTCAGAAACCAATGTGGCAACAAAAATCAGCCGGATTAAGAAAATCCTGAGGGAGCAAATTAACAACAATTAAGACGCAAGACCATGGAACTGGATGAATTGAAAGGTGCCTGGGCATCATATGATAAGAAACTTAGCGCAAACCTGAGGCTCAACGAAGAGCTGTTGCGTTCAATAAGCTTTGAGAAATTCAATCATGCAATGAAAAAGCCAATGTATCTTGAATTACTGAACATTGTGATTCAGTTTTTAGCAGTGATGATGCTGATTGTCATTACCATTCGTTTGTCTTCAGAGATGCCATATCTGCTGCTTGGAATATTCAGTGCATTGGTGTGTACGAGCAGTTTGGTGTTTTCGGTTGTAAAGGCCATTCGTTTTGGGAAACTTCAGAATTACGATGTAGGCATCACGGAATTTCAGAAGGATTTTACCCGATTGAGGATTTTTATAATGCGTCTTAGAAAAATTGAGTATGTCCTGGCCGCGCTGATTGGAATTACCTTGTTTCCCCTGATGTTAAAGGCCGTTTTAGGAATTGACCTGCTTGGGAATCTGATTTTTGTATTGGTGGGAATTTTTTGCACCATCGGGGTGGGATACGCCGTAGGGACCTGGCTGAATCTGTTCATTTATGATAAAGGCCTGAAAGACGCAGAACTGTTTTTGCGAACAATTAAAAAATACGACGAAGAATCTTAGCAACCAATTGATAACAAAGTGTTGATTTTTAAAAACTCAAAACAAATGAAACTGTTTTTTAACATTATTGTGTCAGCCTCCATGCTGCTCATTTTTACACAGGTAAAAGCATTTGATTCCGAGATCAGGAAGGTGGCATTACCAGACGGAGAAGTAATTACGGCCCGGCTGTGCCTTCCAGAGGAAGGACAGATCAATACCATTGTGATTGCGGTTCACGGTACAGGACCACATACCTATCTGGTTAAGCGACCGGGTTTCAATTATTATGATGCATTGGCAGAGGGGTTCTGCAATCAGGGCGTCGGATTTTTTACTTATAACCGCAGGGGTGTAGACCTGGGAGATGCATCGCCCTGGTTCGATACAGTTGACAGCTTGAAATACGCCCGGTATTTGCC
>CAZFOI010000102.1:0-6223 GCA_964520605.1 uncultured Bacteroidales bacterium | reverse complement strand
GATATAACCATTACAGCCACTGTATCGGATATCAATGGTGTAGAGACGGTTAAGCTCTATTACAAAATCAATGAGGGCAGCTATATTGCCCAGACAATGGCCAGGGTTGGAACCACCAACAATTACACCGGAACAATACCCGGACAGGCAGCTAACACAAATGTTCATTATTACATTGAAGCCACAAATGTAATCAACAAGACAGCCGTAGCTCCTGCATCGGCCCCGGCCACACCAACAAGCATTACCATTGGTGGAGCCATTGTGTTTCATTATTGGCATTTCAATGGATTCACCGGCCGTGTAGACGCACCCGGTACGGTTCCCTCCGACTTTACATTTCCGGGAACTGGCGCAGCCTCCATTCTATATAATGGTGCATACCTGGATGCCATTGACCCCGGTACGGAAATCGGTGCACAAATGGGTGCTCCAGCAGGTGTTGGATTGCGGATAAGGTCTGCTTACGGAGATGTGATCATCACGGCTCCTTCCACAGGTTTCAGAGAGCTTGAAATGTCTTTCGCCCTTTCCCGCTCAGGAAGTGGTGCCAATACGGCTGAGTTTTTATACTCTGTAGATGGAGGTTCAAGCTGGGTTACGATACAAACATTTTCCGGCTTTGAAGGCGAACCAGTATGGACTGGCTACGAAATTGATCTTAAGGGCATTACGGCCTTGAATGATAAGGCAAACCTTATGTTTAAAATTATCCCGTCTGGTGCAGCTGCAGGGAACCTGAGAATGGACAACCTGGCAATTTCCGGAAAGAGACTGTAGTAAGTAATCAGGTAACCGGGGTGGAGCCTGGCTTCACCCCGGTTAAAAATAAAATAATCAATGAGCAAAGAAGCATTGAAAATCGGAGAAATATCCAAGCCCCGTTTTGAGTTCAGGTCGTTTGGCCAGAACTTTGACCAGGCCCGCTACCGCATGTCACGCCTTTCTGTTCCGGTTCCCGAAAAGGTATGGGAGCGGGTGTCGGAAGAGGTGTATATTCTCTCACGCACCAATGATGTGAACAACACCAAAATCCGTGACGGGAAAATGGACATTAAAACCTATGTTCAGACCATTGACGGTTTGGAGCAATGGAATCCGCTGATGAAGGGAGAGTTCCCCATTTCTGCAGAGGTGCTGTCTTCTGAGGTATTTCCTGCCTTTCAGGTAGAGATGCCTGCATTGAAAAAAGACCGCTATTCCTATTATGAATTCATGGAGATGATTCGTTCGCACAAGGATCTGGCCGCCGTAAGGGTTAAGAAGCAAAGATTCGGATATATGGTAAACAACACCATTTGCGAATATGCCCTGGTGTGGATCAACGGAGCCCTGGTGGTGAGCATCAACTCTGAGTCTACCGAAGTGGAAGACATAAAAAAAACCGTGGCCGATCTGGGGCTTACTGGAGTGGAGAATATCAACTACCTTCAGGCCATCAAACGGGTCATTGGCATGATAAACAAACCGCTTGCTAACGAATAAAATAAATCCGGAAATGGCACAGGAAATTGAACGCAAATTTTTGGTAAAAGGCGATTTTAAACCCCATGTGGCTAAAGAAACCCGAATCATTCAGGGGTATCTTTGCTCGGTTCCCGAACGCACCGTTCGCGTAAGGGTAAAGGGTGATAAGGGATTTCTTACCATCAAGGGAATCGGGAGCGCCTCGGGCGCCAGCAGGTTTGAGTGGGAGCGCGAAATACCTGCAGCGGAAGCTCAGGAGCTCATGGCACTATGTGAGCCCGGTGTGATTGACAAAACACGCTATCTGGTTAAATCCGGGGAGCATACCTTTGAGGTGGATGAGTTTTACGGAGACAATCAGGGCCTGATTGTTGCAGAAGTAGAATTGTCTTCGGAAGAGGAAGCATTTCAAAAACCAGAATGGCTTGGAGAAGAAGTAACCGGATATACCAGATACTACAACTCCATGCTTATGAAAAACCCGTTTAAAAATTGGAAATAAACTGATTGGACGCTATGTTGGAAAAGGAACACAAAGGTTTGGATCAGCGGGAAAACAACAACGGAGCATTCGACCCGCTGGATATGCGGAATTACCGGATTGAGAAACTGCCCAAACGGGCAAAGACCCCATTCGAAAAATGGCTTGCCATTATTGGCGCTCCGCTGGCCGTGGTTGTTTTTATCTTGTTTGGATTCATACTGGAGGTTCCTTTTCTGCAAAGCCTCGATCTGGCCAGCCTGGTGTCTGAGCAGGCGAAGGCTGAATACAACCGCATAGGTGCAGAGGCCTTTTCCCGGCATAACGCCTTTATGCTGGCCATCTTTCTGGCGGCTATCATCCTTTGGATGACCGAAGCCCTGCCCAATTACCTTACCTCATTGATCCTTATCATAGCCCTGGTGCTAACGGGTGTTCTGCCTGAGGACAGGGCCTATGCCCAGTTGGGACACAGGGTGATGTGGCTGAACATCATGTCTTTTGTGTTGGCGAGTATGCTGGTTGCCACAGGAGTAGCCAAGCGCTTTGCTTTGTGGTTCATACTGCGCTTTGGAAAGAACGCGGGTTCTATCTTCATTAGCTTCATAGTAATTAATGTAATTCTTTCGGCCTTTATTTCCGCCACTACGGCAAAAGCAGCCATACTGCTTCCCATTTTTATGGTCATAGCCTCCATTTACGGAGCAAGAAAAGGGGAGGGGCACACCAATTTTGGCCGGAGCATCGTTTTGCAGAATCTGTTAAACATCAATCTTGGAGCCGGTGCATTTGTTACGGGTTCCGGAGCCAATCTGCTTGCTGCTGCCCTGATTGGGGGCGCCATTGGCGGATCGGTATTTTTTGCCGACTGGATGATGGCCATGTTTCCCATCATGGTGGGTTTGATGTTTGTCGGATACATCCTGGCCATGAAGGTCTTTTTCCCGCTTAAACCCAACGAGCGCCTTCCGCAGATTGAGGGAGGTATGGAACGTCTCAGGGAAGAGTACCGAAAACTCGGAAAGCTCGATTTTCAGGAAATCAAGGCAGTGGTTATTTTTTTATTGATTCTGGGCTTTTGGGCCACAGACCGCCTGCACGGTATCAGTGCCACAGCAGTTGCCTTTGTGGGTGCCATAGTGGCCCTGTTACCCCGTATAGGAATTGTTCGCTGGAATGATGTGGATATTCCATGGCATCTGATGTTGTTCTCGGCTGGTGCTTATACCCTGGGTGCAGGGTTTGCCATAACCGACCTGCCTTCGATCAGCGTGAACGCATTTTTTGATCATTTGGGCATTAGCGAGAACACCCATTTTTGGGTTTTGTATGTACTGCTCACCGGAGTAATGGCATTCAGTGCCCTGGTTTTCCAGTCTAAAACCATGCGAACCATGATATTTGTGCCCATTGCCATTGGCGTGGCCAATCGTTTTGGGTTTCCGGTGGTAAGCCTGGCACTTCCCGTGGCTTTCATGATAGAGCACGTATATGTATTACCGTTTAACAGCAAACCTGCCGCCCTTTTATATGAGACAGACGAATATAGCCTTACGGATGCCTTTCGCTTCGGTTTTACCATGCTGGTAATCGGGTGGATACTCAATATTGTGGCTGGCGAAACCTGGTTCCGCTTCCTTGGAATTACGCCTGACGGGGTTTTCAATATTTTTTAGTCTTCCTTGTTTTCGGCCCTGATGAGGCTTCGGATATAGACGATGTCGTGCTGAATCACCTGATCTCTGCTGTTTCTCGGAACTTTTAACAGTGCTTCGAGTGCTTTCTCAGGACTGCCTGTCTGGAGGTGGCTTTCACTCAAGATTTGGTGGTTAAGCGGGGAAACATTTGGATACATTTCAAGCAACTTCTCCCCATAAAAAATGGCCTCATCAAATTTGTCCAGGAGGTATTTTACAATCGTCATGTTCTCCAGCATATACTGACGATTTGGATTTAGTTTATAGGATATTTCCCATTTTTGCTCAGCCTCAATGTTTCTTCCAAGCTTTGAGTATGCAAATCCTTCAAAAAACTCAACCGGAACAGCCAGGGGATCCAGGCGTTTTAATGGTGTTTTTGCCTTTTTCGAAAGATCGAGAACCCTGTTCCATTGTTCGGCTTCAGAAGCCATGCGTATCTCTCTGATCAGCCCTTCCTGCCTGGTGGCGGTATAGGCATACCAACTCCCTGCACCAATCAGTAACAAAGCAATATACAAACAGGTCTTGGCGCCAATACTTTTAAGCCTTTTGTCATCCGGATTATCTTTATAATACAATGCCACAATTGATGCAGCATAAAGAAACAGCATTATCTGGTGGCTGATGCGTTCAAGGGGAAAGTCGAACATGGAGTTTGCCAGGTAAGCGGTAATTCCGGACATCATCAAAATGGCAAACAAGACTCCTTCTCCGGAAGCATCCGGGCCTCTGGCATAACGGATACCATAAACATACAAAAGGATAAAAAAGGCCATAAAAAGCATAAATCCGAAGATTCCCTTTTCTGCAAAGACCCAAAGAAAATCATTGTGTGGTCTTAACCAGTTTACTTCTTTGTAGGGATAGCCAAATGGTTCATAGTAGGGTTGGATTTCCAAAGTCCAGTTTCCAGCACCCACTCCGGTAAGAGGTTGATCGGCAATCATCCTGCCGGTCATTTTCCACAACAGGGTACGCCCGCCGCTGGCCTCTGCAGACACCATGCTTTGAACCCTGGCCACCAATGGATGTGTGCCGGAGGGAAGCAGGAAAAGACTGATGAATCCCAATAGTAAAACGCCCATGGTGATGACCACTATGCGGGAAAGCTCCTTAGAGACCCCAAGTTGTTTTCGGAACCACAGACCCAATACAATTCCGGTTGCTGCAAAACCCATTATCCCTGCAAAAACGGCCCTTGTCTGAAGCATAATCAGCAGCACAAGTGCGGCAATTATTGCCAGACCGGCAAATCGGCGCCATAGTGTCTTGTCAGTAAAACCGGTATAGACTGCAAATGGCAATACAAACAAAAGCTGACTGGAGAAAAGGTTCACATTGGACATTATTCCTCTAAGCAGACGCGTAATTTCACCCCTGTCATGAAACCCCCAGCCAAGGGTCTCAAGATATAGGTAACTACCATATATTGTCATAATAAAGACCGTGATGGTTGCAAAACGGCCGATTGTGGTTCTCCAGTTCGGATAATGGACCATCAGCCATGCTGCATACATTAGGAAAATGAGCAGGAGAACAGATTTTACGACATCAAAATATCCTGCCGATGGGTTTCTTGCAAAAAAAAGCGAGACTACAGAAATCAGAATATATACCGCAAATAAAGGGAAGACAAATAGGAAAGGAAGCCCTCCCCCCGATGCCTCTTTCTTGTATAATCTGAAAACAAAAGGCGTTGTGACAAGCAGTATCAGGCCCAGGCCCAGCAATCTGGGCATCAGGGTGCGATCCATGGCCTCTTTGTAGCTGACGAAGGAGAGCAATACCATGGTTGTAAAAACCAGGAAAATCCACAAGGCACGGGCCGGATTCCCCTGTTTTCGGGGGGATTTTTTCTTTTTGCTTCGCATCTTCCCGGTTTTTGTGTCTTAAAGTTAAAAAAATATCAGGCGTTAATAAGAATATTTGAAAAGATTATAGCTTTCATGCAGCATTTTTATCCAATATTACGTATTGTTAATTGAAGCCACCGCAGTGGTTTTGGCATTGCGAAAATTGTATATTTGTATGTTGTCTGCCGGGATCTTTTTTTCCTTTTTAGCAGGCATTGCTGGAGTTGGCAGGAAAAAGACAATATACAGAACAGGAATTGATCAGGGGTTGCCGCAAGCGCCAAAGGCAATACCAGGAGGCTTTGTATGAAGCGTTCTTTGGATTTGGGATGTCGGTATGCCTGAGGTATGCATACAACCGGGAGGATGCCATCGAAATCCTCAATGATGGTTTTATGAAGGTTTTTGAGCACATTGACACCTTCGATGAAAACAAACCATTCAGAAGCTGGTTCAGGAGGATTTTGGTAAATGCAGCCCTGGACCATTTCCGGTCTAACAAGAAGTTCAGGTTATATGCAGAACCGGAAGAGAGCCCCTCGGAAGAACAGTTGCAATCTTTCAATGCGTCCATGCTTGACGCCAGGGATATTCTCTCTTTGTTTAACCGGCTTCCCGAATTGCAGCGGATAACCTTTAACCTTTATGAGGTTGAGGGCTATGATCATGAAGAGATAGCCGGCCTGCTTGGCATTTCTCCCGGAACCTCAAGATCGCATCTG
>CAZFOI010000101.1:0-6265 GCA_964520605.1 uncultured Bacteroidales bacterium | reverse complement strand
ATTATTAATTGTTGTTTTATTTTCAGGTTACCGCTTCAGGAAAGGAGAAATGCATCATGGTTAAACTTAGCAGATATATATTGGTAATTATAGGTATCATGGCCGCCGCCATAGCCATACCTGAATTGTATTGGACCATCTTCAGGGAGTCGGTTTCAACTCCCAATGTTATCTACAGCAGGGTACTTGACGACTTTATGATGGTGGTAAACGAAAATGGTGCATCCGTAAGAAAAGACACCAAAGGCAATTACTATACCAGGGATGAGTTTGAGCAAAATCTCCCCTTGTTGTTCTACCGGCAATTGTTTACGTCGAACAAAATGCCAGATTCCCTCAAAGGCGTTGCCATGGAGCACAATGCCATAGCCATCCACTCGGCGTATTTCAATTTGCGGCCTGTGGATGTCCAGGCCCCACGGCCTGTGATGTGGCCGTTAATTGAATCAAAAAGCGGCAGGGTGAGTCTGGAACTGCCGCCTGATTTCTTTCGAATTAAAAACAAAATCGAGTTTATTGACGCCAGAAGCAATACCATAGATTCAGAGAAGAGCACACTGTTTAATAATGCCTTAACCGATAAGGGATTTGAATTTCCGGCCCGGTATGTTAGTGGTTTGCCCACAACCCGAAAGAATATTGACGAAGGGTATTTTATAAAAGACAGTTCAGGCAATTTGTTTCACTTAAAGATGGTAAAAGGACAAGCTTACGTTGCCCGTATTGACATTCCCTCAGACATGCGGATCGTACACATTGAGTGTGTAGACCTGAGAACCCAGGAATACTATGCCTATGTCTTCACATCAGACAGCCGGATTTTTCTTATAATGGGAGATTCATACCGCCTGCAACAACTCCCTGTGGAAGGCTATAAAATATTTGAACACAGGCTGAGGGTCAGGAATGATTTGCTGAACAAGACAATCTCCCTGATAGGCGAGGATCACATCATGGTTACGGTAATTGACAAGGATTACAAGGTGGTTGACACCTTTCATATGGACTGGATTCCGGTACACGAACGAAAAGACCATGTGCTGTTTGCCCGATTGTTCCCTTTTCAGCTGGGTCTTGAAACAGCCAACTCACGATTCATCTCCTTCGATATTTACCGCCCCAGGGGCATTAATTTTATGATTATCAATGTGTTGCTTGTCGGTCTTATCATATGGCTGCTCAGAAGGAAAAAAAGAAAGCTTGCTGACAATCTGATTGATCTGGGACTGGTGCTGGTAACCGGCATTTTCGGCTTTGTGGCTACCAGGGTATTTCCTAACAAGTTTTATGACTAAAACGCTTCAGATACATTTTGTTAAGGATTTGTTAATGCAGAGAAGCACATTTGAATAATATACAATATTGAAGTAGTTTAGCATGGGTTATTATCTTTGCAGAATACAGCATACCAATCAAAAAGCCAGACATGGGCAGACTTCCGATTCTTGTTTGTTTATTGCTGTGCCACCTGACACTTAACGGGTTCGCACAGCCGCGCCAGGTGCCGAGATATGAGATCAGCGGCAAAATCATTGATGAAACCGATAATCAACCCATGCCCATGGTGGCCGTGGGCATTGCCGAGTTGAATCTTTGGACGGTTACTTCTATGGAGGGGATCTTTACCCTGCGCAGCGTTCCTCAGGGCGAACATGTACTTACCGTAAGATGTCTGGGATACAACCAGATAGATTATAAGTTTAAGGTTCCGGAACAGAATGTGCTCTCCATTAAAATGACGCCGGCCTCTCTGGCCCTTGGGGAGGTGGTGGTAACCAGCCAAAGGGGTACGGGAATATCCACCTCTACCACCATTGGTCGTTCGGCCATCGAACACCTTCAACCCTCAGACATTACTGAAATTATGCAGCTATTGCCCGGACAGATTACTGCCAATCCAAACCTATCCGGAGTAAGTCAGTTGGGCGTAAGAGAGGTAACCGGATCAACCGCCGGAGGGCTTACCGCTATGGCCAGCCTGGGAACTGCTTTGCGCATAGACGGTGCACCGGTATCAAACATAGCCAACCTGCAAACCATGAATTCCACCCAGGAATCCAGGATGTTTCAATCTACGGCCATGCAGGGAGCCGATATGAGACAGCTGTCAGTAGACAACATTGAATCCATTGAGGTAGTCAGGGGCATTCCGGGGGTTGAAGAAGGAGATGCCCTGTCGGGAGTGGTAAAGGTAAATCTGGTGAAAGGACGCACCCCGCTAACCACCAGGGTAAAAATTGATCCCAATATCAAACAGGCATACGTGGGCAAAGGGTTTAACCTAAGTGGAAAAACCGGAGGCACCATCAATACAAACCTTGACTTTGCGCAGAGCCACAGCGATATTCGTACCCCATACAAATCTTACAATCGACTGAGCGGCTATATTGCTTATAACAACACTTTCTTTAAGACTACCAAACCACTTACATTTAGCTTTTCAGGCATGTACGGTGATTCCCGCAGCGTTAGCCAGCAGGATCCCGACCGCATTCGAGAAGAAAGGCTGTCCAATCAGGAACAAAACCTACTATTGACTTCCTCTGGCAGATGGGCACTGAATTCTCTGCTGCTGACCAACCTGAACATCAATATTTCTGGAAACATCCAGCGGCAGGTGAATTACGAAAAGCGCTTCCGTTCATTCTCCAGTGTACAGACCCTGCCCATTTCCTTCGTTACCGGAGAGTTTGAAGCTCCTTATCTGATGCCTCTATACTATTCAGAAGTAACCGTAGACGGAAGACCTTATTATTTAAATGCATCTGTAAACGGAACCCGTACATTCCACATCGGGCAATCCCAGCATACCATAAGGGTGGGTATGGACTACAACCTGAGCGGCAACAATGGCAAAGGCAGTATGTACGACATATTACAGCCTCCAACCGGTACAGGGTTCAGACCCAGACCATTCGATGACATTCCGGCCTTGCACCGCATTGCGATGTTTTCGGCAGCAGAACTGGTAATCCCCATCGGCAGTACACGTCTGGAAATGCAGGCAGGGTTGCGCTTTAACAACATTCAGCCCAGCGGACTGTTTTCATCAGCGGAAGATATAACGGCACTTGATCCCAGGCTGAATATGCGGTACCGCATCCTCGAAAAAGGCAGTGGCCTTGTAAGTCAACTTGGTCTTAGGTTCGGATATGGGAAACAGTCCCTTACCCCCACCCTGTCCCATATTTATCCGGACAAATCCTACAGGGACCTTTCCCTGTTCAATTATTATGACCCACCCGGTTCCCTTGCTGTTATCTATACCGATGTGATTGAAGACACCAGAAACCACAACCTGAGGGCCGCCAACAGCACCAAATATGAGGGCGGGCTTAACATTGTGATTGCAGGTATTGACATGGAATTTACCGGCTATTACGAAACCATGAAAGACGGCTTTACCCACCGAAGCATCTATCTACCCCTGGTTATACACCGTTACAACCCATTAACCCAGGCCGGCCTGGCCCCCAGGTTTATTCCCGGCACCGGGGTGGTATACAACCATCCGGGTACCGGACAGCTGGTGGTGGTTCCAACCACCCCTGACAGCCTGTTCCGCACCTATTCCTATCCGGAGAATTCCAGGCATCAGATAAAAACCGGACTGGAATACGAAATGGATTTTGGCCGTGTTGATGCTTTGCATACCAGTTTTTACCTTAATGGAGCCTATATGTATTCCCGCTCGGTCTCCACCACCGATTTCTGGTCTACCGAATCCAGCGTGAGGGATCAGATCGTAGGGCTGTATGCGGCAGGTCAGGGAGGAAGCATCAACGAAAGGGTGGTAAGCACCCTGAGAACGGTAACCCAGATTCGCCCTTTGGCCATGGTAGTGTCTCTTAGCGTTCAGGCCATCTGGATGGAAAGAAACCGCAGCATCCATGAGGATGTAAACGGCAATCGTCTGGTTTACACTCTGGAACCTGTGGATGATGTATACAAAGACACCCGATTCAGAAAATTCTACAAGCCCATTGCGGTTATGCACCGCGATGGTACGGTTACTCCCTGGATCCCGGAATACGACAACATGAGGCCGTATGCAGACCTAATAAAATCATACAACAGCACCTACTACTTTATACCCAATACATACAAACCCGCATTTCAGCTCAATATGCGCCTTACCAAGGAATTGTCCAAAGCCGCCAGCATTTCCTTTAATGTAAACAACCTGACCAACTATCGCCCCCTGCAACAGGTAAAGGGCCCCATGGACAGTTTTTCCAGAAGGAACCAACCCATTTATTTCAGTGGGGAATTAACCATAAGATTGTAACTACCCTAAACCAAAGTTTAACCTAACCAACAGCACAATGAAACGATTAATGATTATCTGTAGCGTCCTATTAGTCAGCATGGCATTTTTTGCCTGCAAGGACGACGGCGCCAAACTCTACAATGTAAGCGTAGAGGTTATGTATCCCGAGGGGTATACCTTTGATACCCGGGCAGGCATTCCCGTGGTCGTGAGCAATATGATCACCGGTGTGGAATCCCAGGGCAATACGGATGCACAAGGCATGGTCTCCTTTTCGATTGAGGGGGGAACATATAATATTACATCTGTATTTGAAAATGAAGAGTTTGCCTTTAACGGCATTTTGGAAAACCAGATGGTTGATCAAAACGGACAGGAGTTCCAGGTAACTTTACACGCAGTAGCCAAGACCGGTGGTCTGGTGATCAGCGAGGTGTATTTTGCCGGTTCACTCACCCCCCAGGGCACCAATTACAATGGGGATGTGTACTGGGAAATTTATAACAACAGCGATGAGGTAATTTACCTGGATGGTTTGTGCTTTGGCCAGCATGCGTCCCACTCCATTAACCCCAGCCAGTGGATTGACCAAAGTGGCAATATCCTGCCAAGAATACCCATTACCTTTGGCACCTGGATGCATCCGGGAACCGGACAGGACTACCCAATCCAGCCCCGTACGGCCATTGTGGTGGCGATTGATGCCATCAACCACACCCAATACAACCCCAACACCCATGTTGATCTTTCGAATGCCGATTTCGAAACGGTAGTGAATCACCCCAGTGATGTGGACAACCCGGCTGTACCCAACATGATCGAAATCTATACAACTTCCCCGGCCATGAACAACTATACCCTGGATGTGAATGGAAAGTCATACCTGATTTGGAGGCTGCCCACCGGCTTGAATTACCAGAGTTTTGTGGCCGATGCCAACAACTTCATGCGCAATCCCACCACCAATTCGGGTTTTCTGATGCTCATGGTGCACCAGGATTGGGTAATTGACGCCGTTGAAGTGGTTCGTCCGGAAGAAGATCGTCGCAACAAGCAACTGCCCTCAGTGGTGGATGCCGGTTTTGTGTGGAATCCCAATGGACGGGGTCACAGTGTGCGCCGCAAGGTTGAAAAAATCATCGATGGCAAGGTATTCCTGAAAAAAACAAACAATTCATCCCAGGATTGGATAGGAGGTGCTGTGCCAACTCCCGGTGAAGTCCCCAATGCTGTAGACAATTAACATTTTATATGAGAGCATGGGGAGGGCCTAATTTCCCCATGCTCTCATTACACATTACTTTCTGAACCATTCCCGATCAATCTGCTTGCTGCAATGAGAATGAATAAAGTTTACCTGCTGCTGTTTGGGTTTGCACTTTCTGCCAGTCATGCATCTGGCCAAGTGGCATCCGACTCCCTGTTTTTAGGAAAAAGCACCTTGTTTTATCAAAACGAGGGAATTCTTAACCCATGGATTTATGGAAGCAATCCGGCTTCCCTAAAGCTATTGGAAACCGGCAAAATGAGCAGGGTACAAGTTACTTACGACTTTGCAGAGGAACAGATCAGACGGGCCATGAACCCGGGTCTTACAAATGCGGTTGGGGCCCTTACCCAAAGCCGGCAAACCATGGGAAAGGCTATGGTAAGCGGATCATTTGGTTATCAGAACCAGCACTACAATGATCTTTTATATAATGGCAATATGGACTTCTCCTATCGCAACCTTTATATGCTGGGAGATACCATAGGAGGCAAGCAACGGCAGGAAGGATATTTTTTTGATGCTGTAGCAGCATATCCATTCCTGAGCGGAAGACTTCTAGCCGGTATTGGCATGGAATACCATTCGAGAATTGGCGCCAAAATGAAGGACCTTCGCAACTTAAATACCATTACCCATACAAAGATCAATCCAGGGCTGATTTGGCGCACTGCCAGCATGTCATTCGGCATCAGTGGCGGGCCTGTTATCGAAAACAATCTTACTCA
>CAZFOI010000100.1:0-6312 GCA_964520605.1 uncultured Bacteroidales bacterium | reverse complement strand
TTGCCCATTGCTATACTTGTAACATGCCTGATTTGTAGTGATCGGGTCATTATACACCCATTAACAAAATCAATAACCGTGAGCGATTTTTTTAACCAGGTTACACTGATTTCGGTTGTATCGCTGGGGGCCATCGGCAGCATTGCCGCTGTGGTTTTATTTATGGTTGCCCAGAAATTCAAGGTAATCGAAGATCCCCGCATCGATTTGGTTTCAGACATACTTCCCGGTGCCAACTGCGGCGGCTGCGGCCTTGCCGGTTGCAGAGCCCTGGCAGAAGCCATTGTTAAGGCAGGCAGCCTGGAAGGGTTCAGTTGTCCGCCCGGAGGCAATGATGTGATGAAAGAAATTGCATCCCTTCTGGGCCTGGAAGCCACTGATCAGGATCCGATGATTGCCGTTTTGCGATGCAACGGAAGCCGCCAGCACAGCCCTCCCAAGGTAAAATATGACAGCGCCATGACATGCGCATTCGCCCACAGCCTGTTTTCTGGTGAGGGGGGATGTCCTAACGGATGTCTGGGTTGTGGAGATTGTGTGGAAGCCTGTGCTTTCAATGCCATGTATATGGACGGGGAAAGTGGCCTGCCCGTAATTCTGGACGATGCCTGCGTTGCCTGCGGTGCATGTGTAAAAGCCTGCCCACGTGGCATTATTGAGATGCGTAAAAAGGGAAAAAAGGACAGAAGAATTTTTGTAGGTTGCGTTAATCGTGAAAAGGGCGGCCCGGCCAGGAAAAACTGCGCCGTTGCATGCATCGGGTGCGGAAAGTGTGTCAAAGAATGCAGGTTTGATGCCATAACAATTGAAAACAACCTGGCATACATAGACTTTCAGAAGTGCACCCTCTGCAGGAAATGCGCCCCGGTTTGTCCTACCAACGCCATTGTCGAATGCAATTTCCCTCCCCGTAAACCCAAAGTGGAAACGGAAGAAAAAACTGTTGAAGCATAAATAATTATGGCCTTGAAAACCTTTACAATGGGAGGCGTCCATCCTCCTGAAAACAAGATGGCAGAAAAACAGGCAATTGAAGTCCTGCCGGTTCCTGCCCAGGTATCCATACCCATTTCCCAGCATCTGGGTGTTCCTGCTGTCCCGGTCGTTGCAAAAGGTGATCGCGTCAAAACGGGACAACTGATTGCAAAGGGAGAAGCTTTTATAGCAGCCAATATTCACAGCTCCGTTACCGGTATCGTGGCAAAAATAGATGATGTGGCTGATGTGAGTGGTTACAAAAGAAAAGCCATTGTAATCAACACGGAACCAGATGAGTGGGAAGATGGTGTAATTACCGACTCCGGTTTGGCTACAGACTGCGATCTTTCACCTGAGGAAATCATTGCCAGGGTTAAGGATAAGGGCATTGTGGGTCTGGGAGGCGCCACTTTCCCCTCTCATGTTAAATTGATGGTTCCCAAGGGGAAGAAAGCTGAGGTGTTAATCATCAATGGAGTGGAATGCGAGCCATTTCTCACTGCCGATCACCGCCTGATGCTTGAGAAATGCGATGAAATGCTCGTTGGCATTTCCATACAAATGAAAGCGCTTGGGGTAAGCAGGGCCATTATCGGCATAGAGGCAAACAAACCTGATGCAATAGCCCATGTAAGTGAAAAAGCCAAATCCTATCCAGGCATCATGGTAGAAGGGCTCACAGTCAAATATCCCCAGGGAGCTGAAAAACAACTCATAAAGGCTTTAACGGGCAGGGAAGTCCCTTCAGGCAAACTGCCCATTGAAGTGGGTTGCGTTGTTCATAATGTTGGAACAGCATATGCCGTTTATGAGGCTGTTCAAAAGAACAAACCCCTGATAGACCGTGTGGTTACCGTTGCCGGAGAACAATTGGCGAAACCTTCCAATTTCCTGGTAAGAATAGGCACCCCTGTTATGACACTGATACAGGCCGCCGGCGGGCTCCCTGAAAGCACGGCCAAGGTTATCAACGGTGGCCCCATGATGGGCAAAGCCATGAATGATCTTGAGGCCCCGGTTACCAAGGGCACAAGTGGCATCCTGGTGTTTCCCGATGCCATTTCAGAACGCAGGCCGGTACAGAATTGCATACGCTGCGCCCGCTGCCTGAATGTTTGCCCCATGGGGCTTGAACCCTATTACCTTTCTGTACTTGCTGACAAAAAGAGGGACGAAGACTGTGAAACCGAAAGGATCATGGATTGTATAGAATGTGGCTCCTGTTTGTACATATGCCCCTCCGGAAGGCCATTGTTGGATCAGATCAGGGTCGGAAAATCCAGGGTTGGAAAAATGATAAGGGAAAGAGCCCACTAACAAAAAAAAGAGACAAGGTTATGAAGATGTTAACCGTATCAGGCTCCCCTCATGTTCAAACCGATGAGTCGGTGAGCAAAATCATGTATGGGGTGGTATTCTCCCTATTGCCCGCCATGCTGGTTTCATTTTATTTTTTCGGACTGGCTGCCATTCTTGTTACCCTTACAGCTGTAGTATCCTGCATGGCAGTCGAGTTTATTATTCAGAAATACCTGATCAAAGGACCGCTTACCGTATTTGACGGTTCAGCAGTAATAACAGGTATACTGCTGGCATTCAATGTACCTTCGAGCCTTCCTTTGTGGATGGTTGTGGTTGGTTCTGTCGTGGCCATTGGCATGGGTAAGATGACATTTGGAGGTCTTGGCAAAAATCCGTTTAATCCGGCACTTGTGGGCAGGGTTTTTCTCATGATATCCTTCCCGGTAGAAATGACTACCTGGCCCAAACCCACTGCGTTCAGTACAGCCCTGACAGATGTCATTTCCGGTCCTACGCCGCTTGCCGTGATGAAAGAGGGATTAGGGAAGGGCGAAGCCGTTGCAGAAATCATGACAGAAATTCCCGGATACGCAGACCTGCTTCTTGGCAATATGGGCGGTTCAATAGGTGAAATATCCGCAATTGCACTTCTTCTTGGGGGCATTTACATGCTGATCAGGAGAATCATTACCTGGCACATACCCCTTGCATATCTGGGTTCCGTGGCGGTGTTTGCCGGTGTTTTCTGGCTTATTGACCCGGCTTACCATCCGGACCCCCTGTTTCATCTTATTACCGGAGGCCTGATGCTCGGTGCTTTGTATATGGCAACAGACATGGTTACCAGTCCAATGACACCTTCCGGGATGCTCGTTTTCGGTGTTGGATGCGGCATACTTACCATGGTTATCAGGATGTTCGGGGCCTATCCTGAAGGAGTTTCCTTCGCCATTCTGATTATGAATGCATTTGTCCCCCTGATTAACAAAAGTTTTAAACCCAAACGTTTTGGTGAGGAGGTAAAACATGGCTAAGAAGGAATCAACTTTTTTCAATATGGTCTCTACCCTTCTTGTGGTAACGGTAGTAGCCTCATTTACGCTGGCCAGCGTATACAACGTAACCAAGGAACCTATAGCCCAGGCTCGTGAAGCGGCCCGTCAGGCAGCGATTAATCTGGTTGTTCCTGAATTTGACGAGCTAAGAACCCAAAGGTTCATGCCCCCCGACGGACGAGATTCACTGGAATTCAATTTTGCTTTTAAAAATGGTGAGATGGTAGGAGTAGCCATCGCCACTTATACAGACATGGGGTTCAGTGGCCGTATTCGGGCCATGGTAGGCCTTGACCCCGGGGGACGCATCATCGATGTTGTTCACCTTCACCACCAGGAAACGCCGGGTTTGGGAGACAAAATTGAAAAAAGCAAATCTGACTGGAGTGATGTCTTTAAGAATCTCGACCCGGGTAACGACGTGATACGTGTTACCAAGGACGGGGGTGTAATCGATGCCATTACGGCCGCAACAATTACTTCCAGGGCCTATTGCGATGCGGTGCAGCGTGCCTGGGACACCTTCATGAAACATGCATTAACCGTACAAGGAGAAGAGAAATGAGCCAACTGAAGAATTTTACCAAAGGGTTCATCAAGGAGAACCCGGTATTTATACTGCTGCTGGGCCTTTGCCCGGCCCTTGGCGTAACCACTTCGGCATTCAATGGATTGGGTATGGGTTTGGCAACCACATTTGTGCTGGTATCATCCAATATAGTGGTTTCGATTATCAAGAATCAAATCCCCAATAAGGTTCGCATACCTGCCTTTATCGTTATCATCGCTTCATTCGTCACGATCGTTCAATTGGTAATGGAGGCTTTTATGCCTGATCTTTTTGCCTCACTTGGACTGTTCATACCACTGATTGTGGTAAACTGTCTGGTGATGGGATGGGCAGAGGCATTTGCATCCAGGAAGGACACCTTTAGTTCTATCATAGACGGACTGGGAATGGGACTGGGATTTTCTTTTGCCCTGACCCTGCTGGGGGCTGTAAGGGAATTGCTGGGTCAGGGAGCCATTTTTGGATTCTCATTTATCCAGGGAGATGGAATGCTGGTATTTGTTCTGGCACCCGGTGCCTTTATCGGACTGGGGTACCTGATTGCCATAAACAACCTATTAAAGAAAACCGAATAGTACAGCCATGGAATACATTCTGATTATCATCGGAGCGGTCTTTGTCAATAACATTGTTTTGGCTCAGTTCCTGGGAATATGTCCTTATATGGGCGTTTCTTCCAAAGTGTCTACCTCCGTAGGTATGTCGGGGGCTGTGATGTTTGTTATGACATTGGCCACCATCGTTACCTATCTTATATACCATTTTATTCTGGTGCCTTTTGGCGTAACCTATCTCCAAACCATTTCCTATATCCTGGTGATTGCCTCTCTGGTACAAATGGTAGAAATCATGCTGAAAAAGGTGAGTCCGGCACTATATCAGGCATTGGGCTTATTTCTGCCCCTGATCACAACCAATTGTGCCGTATTGGGTGTGGCCATTCTTACCGTCCAGAAAGACCTGAATCTGATTCAGGGCATCGTCTATGCGGTTGCCAATTCAATAGGTTTTGGACTGGCCATCGTTCTGTTTGCAGGCATACGTGAACACCTGGAGTTGATGGACCTGCCAAAAGGCATGCGCGGGGCACCTGCTGCTCTGGTAGTTGCCGGAATCATGGCCCTTGCCTTCATGGGTTTTGCCGGTTTGGTTTAGTTTTTTTAGTACCTTTAAAAAAAAGACCAATCTGGCTTTGGATACCATCATAGAACTTGAAAATGTAAGCGTTTATCAGAAACAGGCTCTGGTACTTTCTCAGGTTGCCCTGAAGATAAACCGGGGAGAATTCTGTTATCTGATTGGCAGAACAGGAGCTGGAAAGAGCAGCCTGATGAAAATTCTGTATGCAGATCTGCCCATGGTAGACGGATATGCCCGGGTTGCCGGGATTGATATCCGGGATATTTCAGAAAAACAGATACCCTATCTTCGGCGGAAAATCGGTATTGTGTTTCAGGACTTTCAATTACTTACAGATCGTAGTGTAAGAGACAACCTGCTTTTTGTTATGAAGGCCACCGGTTGGCGGGATGCCATTGCGATGCAGGAGCGAATGGGAGAGGTCCTGGAAAAAGTCGGGCTTCAGAATAAGGATTACAAAATGCCGCACCAGCTTTCAGGGGGAGAGCAGCAAAGGGTTGTGATTGCGCGTGCCCTGATTAATGATCCGGACGTTATTCTGGCTGATGAACCTACCGGGAATCTGGATCCTGAAACATCTTCCGGCATACTCGATTTGCTTTTTGAGATAAGCAGGGCAGGCCGGTGCATAGTTATGGCCACACACGATTACAGCCTCTTTGAGAGATATCCAGCCCGGATCTTTGTATGTGAGGGTGGCCGGGTTTACGAAAAAACGGAGTAGATTTTTTTCACAATTTCCTTTTCATTTTCCCAGCAAAGCGTTTTTGATGCCTTTAGGCAGTTTTCCTTCCATTGAAGCATGTCCTCCGGGTTGTTGAGCATCTGTAGAATGCTTTTTGCCAATTGCCCGGGTGTAAGTTCAGACTGAACCACTCCCACCTTGTGGGTTTCAATAATTTTTCTTACTTCAGGCAAGTCGCTTGCCAAAACCGGAATGCCTGCCATGATGTAGTCGAACAATTTGTTGGGCAGGCTGTATTTCTGATTTAATCCCAGATCTTTATCAAGTGACAGTCCGATACTTGCCCTGGAAGTAAATTGCATCATCTGTTGCCATGGCATACGAGGGAGAAAATGAACCCTGTCACGGAGATTCAATTCTGAACACATTTTTTTTAATCCTTCAATGGCATTGCCTCCTCCAATTATTAAAAGCAGTGCGTCTGTAAGACCATATTCCGGCAACATGGCCTTGATGGCTTCCTCAGCCCCCCTCCCGGTATTGATTCCGGTTCCCTGCAACACCAGTACATGTTTGGCAAC
>CAZFOI010000099.1:0-6332 GCA_964520605.1 uncultured Bacteroidales bacterium | reverse complement strand
CACGGGGTGTTTCTGACTGGATTGTTTGCGATAGTTGCCATCATTGCCAAGCCTGGTAGCAAAAAACAGGAAAGCAGGTCTGTAGGAAGCATTAATCCAACTGGCAAAATCGGTGGTTATCATCGGGTCAATGGAAACCACATGATTTACCGAGAAATTCTCTGATCCATTAACAATAACAGGGCTTCCTGAATTATTATAGGTAAGCCTCAATCCAATGTCTGAGGAAAGGGGAATGATTTTACTTCCAGCCTGCGCACTTACCGTATGGGAATTCGAAGAATACGGCTTTTCGATAATGGTTGAAAGGGTTGCACCGTTGCTCAAGACCTGCAAATCCATCATCTGACTTCTCGAAAAATTAGAAAATACATAGTACAGATTGATGTTTGTCATGGTAAAGGGGTTGCTGTAAATTCCCCTTAAAGCAAAAGACATCATCCTGTTTTCGGGCAGTGGAACGGGTCTTTTCTGAACAGACCGGTGGTTGGTCATGATATAACCATAATACATGCCATCGAAACCCGGGAAAGTATTTGCATACCTGATGCTTGAATTGATCCTCCATTTTGAAGCCACCATATAATCTATGCTCAGCCTTGGTTCGGGATAAAGCTTTTTGATTTCCTGTGTATGTGAGCCCAGGTGATCGTGAATGGTTATCAAACGCAAGGACAGGGGAAGGCTGGCAACCAGAGAAAGCCTTGAGGTACGGTAGGTCAGTTCCGATTGGGAGTATGTCTGAAACTGACTAGCCGTCATGTTGTTGATAAAATCTTCGCCAGGGCTGTGGCTCTGACCACTTTTAATCAGGCGCAACTCCGACTCCAAATGCTGATTCTGATAATACAATCCAATGGTTTGCTTAAGATCCATCCTTCCAAATGAAAAACGCATCATGGCATTATGATTGGCGGAGAATCGACTGATGGTCAGATCCTGTTTGATGCGCTCTGCATCGGAATAATCTGCAAAGATGCCCATCAAAGGCACCGGACTCACCAGCAGAGACTGGGGATGTTTGTCGTAAGAGATTTCTGATAAAAACTCCACCAGCCGGTTTCCAACAAATTGCAGGGCGCGCAACTGATTGCTGAACTGCTCAAAAGGACTGTTTACATCCTGGGCAATGTCTGATGCAGCATTCTGTGATATGCCCATTGAGGAATCCCAACGCCTGCGCACATTCAGTTTGTTCTCCAAAAATTGCTCTTTTACATTACGGGTAAGGGTTATTTCCGCTTCCAGGCCATTGTCACTATTCTCTGAGAATCGGCTGTCGGTGAAGTGCAGGGTATCCGAATGGGTATAAAAAGTTCGGTAAACAACGCCCTCCGTATGATTTCTGTCGTAGAGGTAAGAGAGATTTACCCTGAGCTGGTAATCCTTTGCAAGCTTAATCAGTCCGTTTGCGCTGCCCAGGTGCTGGTTGTTGTTTGTAAACCTTGCTTTAGAGAAGGCGGGGTTTCGCATCGACTCAACGGACAGGAAGCCCGGTGGTCTGCTTGCGATTCTACCGACTCCTCCGATTCTTCCTAACGAACCTTGTGTATTAATTACTACCTGCTCTCCCAGGTCTTTCCCAAGATTGTTGGCCTGGTATGACCCGAGCACCTGAAATCCGCTGGTGAACATCATGGGCGTTGCATTGGCATCCCAAAGAACCGGTGAAAATCCACTGCCCAGATTGGCTGTTCCTGTGGTTGTGACGGTTCTTTTAAGTTTGATGTTCATTGCGGCGCGATAAGAGACTACCCTGTCTTCCAGAATTCTTAGCGGTTGGTGATTCTCCAGAATTTCTATGGCAGCCACTGACTTGCTGGGAAGATTCTGGGTAATCATATTATAACGTCCAGCCATAAGATCCATGCCCTCTACGTAAAACATGATAAGGGGCTCCCCTTGATAATGGATGCGACCTGCAATTATCGCAACACCGGGCAGGCGACCAATCACGTCGATGATTGCCCTGTCTTGTGGACGGGAAAATGCGCTTACCAAAAAACTGAGTGTGTCTCCGCGCTTTTCAACCGAGGGTGCTTTTATGGTAAATACATCGAGTTGGGTTATTTCCGGCTCCAGCACAAACTGAATCTGCTGGGATTGATTAGGACACCGCAAGCGTTGGTTTCTATATTGTACCGAAGAGGCCTCTATATCCAGGCTGTCTGAGTCATGCCTTACGGTGGTTTCGAACATGCCGTTTTGATTGCTTACAGCAAAAGCAATCAACGCATTGTGGCCCGGGGGGTAAATCAAAATGTTGACGTTTGGCACTGCTTTTCCAGCGGAATCATTAATGCTCCCGCGAACCACTACCTGCGACTGGCTGTAGCTGCTGGATCCAAAGACCAGCAAAGCGAGCAATAAATTCTTCATCAATTAGCCTTTAGTTCTATAGGGTTGCTTAGATTTCTCTGCTGGATTTCCATTAGCCTGCGCTCTGTTTCAGGATGGTTCAATCCTTTGTCACGATTTGAGGAAATTATTCTCTGAGCCCAGTTTTGCATCAGTTTCAGGAATTCAGTTCTACTTACCTGAACATACCTGCGCCCCCTGATCACCAGCGGCATTGGGTAGGCGGGCGGATGCATCATGGTTAAGACAAAGACGTAATGCCTTCTGGTGTCTTGCAGTTTCATGATCAAGCCAGGCAAGCCGTTGAATTTGTATGGGCCATCGTTGATGGGAATCTGAGGGGCAAACCAGGCCTCCCAGTCCCTTCCCCCATAAGAGGTGGTTGCCTTTTGCACCAGATATCCCAAAATGGAATCGGTTTCCTGTGGGAGCAGCGTCCATTCATAGGGCATAAGGGGTTCCTGGTAATGATACGAGAAAGTACCATCATTATGATAAAAACTAGTCTTTTCCGGCGGGTAATTTTTAAACAAGCGATAGTATACAAGAGTTCCTCTACCCTCCCCAAGATTTGTTGAAGTCCCAGGTGCCTTGTTATAAATCAGACTATCATTGAAATGATTATTCGCGCTGACAAACTGGCTTGCGTTTTCACCAATGAGCAGCAGCATTTCTTCTGTCCTTTGAACCATACGGGTGGTGTCCGGTCTATAGGTGAGCCTGTAGCGCACAACCAGGCGGCATGAATCCACCACAATATCCCCTCTCTGGGCATGCGAATTAATTGGTGCAGCCATTAATAAAAAAAATACAGTCACAAAAACGAAATAGTAAGCCTTATTAATCATAAAAAACATATTAATAAATGAATCTTTAATTAAAAATTGGCTGGACAATTTAAATTGTCCAGCCAAACCACATAGCTTAAGGTTCGATAGGCTCTTCGCTTTCAAGATAGTCGTCCATACAGAGTGCATAAAGTAAAAGAAGTCTATTATCGTCTTTTTCTTCCTCAGTTTCACCACAAACCTCATGCCAACGAGTCCCACTCTCACATAGAAAGCCCTCCATGTTACAATTGCCTGAAGATGAAAAGGCATTTCCTGGTTTGAATGCCAGAGCGAAAAGCATAACAATGCATACAATAAATAATTTTTTCATAATGTAAATGGTTTAAAAGGTTAATACATCTCAAATGTATACAAATAACATATTATCACAACAAATTACGAAAAAAATATATATTAATATGGTATGTTAAAACCAATATAATCCATGACCAGCCTTTACAATGCATTGCTATAAGTTATTTATGCAATTTTTCTGTCAACTGGATAAACAGCACAAAGTGTAACCACTCCCTAGATTATTTTGGATTCATTATCGCAAATGGTTTCAACAATAATTAATGCCCCCAGGCGGGCATTCTTGCTTGCAAGGATCTTTGAAAGCTTCATTACTTCAGCATAAAATGTTTTGCTGTACCAGGGCTTGGGCCTTCTTCTATGGCCTCCCTGCCTGGCATTATGGTCTTGCCTCCCGAATGTCACATCTTCAAGGCGCACTCCACGGCCAACGCCCATGTCCACGAACTTCCCATAGAATGGGAAGTTAAATGAAACCTGGCTGGGCATGTATGAAGCAGATGATATGACTTCTGAGCGTATATCTGATTCCAGGGAAAAGGTGTAACCGATGCCCATTTTATCGATTTTGTCCAGCCAGTTATCTATGGTGATTTCTGCCCAGGCTTCAACGGTAAGAGTCAGATTTGTGTTTTCTATCATTTACTGCCAGACGTTTTGATCTATTACTGCATTCAAGGGGCTGTCTAATACAAAGGAAACGGCAATGGCGATGATGCCTTCCGGCAGGTTGTTTATTGTTCTATAGGAGAAGGAAGAGGGATCCACCAGACGAAGGCCGAAGTTTGTTTTCTGGGCAAAGTCTGTCTTGGAGTCTGCAATGATTTTCAAAGAGAATGCCAGGGAAATGTCTTTTAGCTGTTGCAGTGTTTCTTCTCGTTGGTCATGGTTTAAAAGCGAAGCTTTCCCCAGGACAAAGAAGCTGAAGTACTGACGATTCAACAGGTTGTCAAAGTTGTTATAATAGAGCTTCCCTTCCAGGGAATCATCTACGGCCACTGCCGGAGTTTTTGCCCTTAGAAGGTTTGTCAGGACTTCTTCAAAAGACTTAAGGCCACTCATGCGGTAAAACCGCTTGTCGCTTTCTGAATGTTGAATGTAGGTTGACTTTTCAGCCAGTGTTCTCATGTACTGTGTGAAGTTCATGGTTATGGTTTTTTCTTTGCTGCTTTTGATAGGGCTTCTAGTTGTGGCAATATGTCCCACAGGGGGGCTTTGCGTATATCGGCTGCTTTCGAGGGGTCGTTATTGGTAAGCATGGTAACCAGGTGGATGAAAGATTCGAAGGTGGACATTTGACTCTGCGCCTGATCTGTAGGGGCAAATGCATGGGGGTGTTTGTTTATGATGAAGCTTCTACAGCCATCATAGAACAGCCTGATGTAAATTTTCTGCCAGGGGTGCAGCCTGGCTGTAATCCTGGCATGCCTTTTCAATAGGTGGTCATTAAATGGCAGCCTTACATCACCTGAGAAGCTTGGATGGTTTGGGTTTTGTTTGGGATCTTTGGGCCGGTACAGCACAGCGGCAAAGGCATTCATGAGTTCATCCGATGGGTTCTTCGCCAGTTGTTCGTTGAGCGTTTCCAGGCGAATAAACTCTGCAAAGGAAATGTTAAACAATGCAGAATCCGGGCTATAGAGGGTGTTTGTTCCTGTTCTTAGCCTCGGGAAAATGGTTTTCACCAGTTTGCTTTCCATGACTTTTCTTCCGTTATGCTCTTCAAAGAGAAAATCAAAATTGTCAGCGATCATTTGTATGGAAGCTGACTCAGCCAGGAAAACCCCGGTTTTCTTGCCTTGGAAAGCAAACAGCTGTTGGTCTGGGTGCTCACTTGTCAGGGCAGGGGAGTAGGGCAGTGGTTTAAGCCTTGATGCAATCAGGGCAAGGGATGTCTTTAGGGTGATAATGTCATGGCATGACAATGCCAGGCGGCAGATGGCCTGCATCAGTGCAGGGGATAATTCATCCCAGGACTGCGGTAGGTCAGCGATATGGATGTTGTTAATTACCAGGGGTTTCATTGGAAAGGATTGAGATGATAAACTTTACGCCTTTATATGCTGCATAAGAGGAAATGATGCCATATAGGATCGTTGTTTTCTTCCTTTCGGAAGCGTTTATTTGGTTCAGCTGCCCCAATTGAATTTGATAGTTTTCAATTATTTGCCGGTCGATATTGGTTTGTGTGCGGCACAGTGTAAGGGCCCCATGAAGGTCATCCACTTGAAGCTGCCTTTGAGAGGCTATCCTATGCAGGGTTTCGATTTGGCGCAGTTGGTAGAAGTATATGGCATTGGCAGATGCTATATGCTGAAAAGGAATGTGGGCAATGGAATCCGGGTTAGAACAGCCTTGCCCATTGTAAGAATATGCGTAACTGCTCACTATCAGTAGCGTCAATGAGAATAGGGCGGTCTTCATACAGGTTCTTTGTTAAAGCGTTAATAAGGGAGTCTTTTTTACATGCAGCAAGGGTTAGGCTGTCTGTTTTTGCAGACAGCAGTGTTTTCATCCTTTCCAGGCTGTCAACGGTTTGTTTGCCTTTGTCGATGATCTGTTTGGATTCATTTATTTCGCCATAGACGCTTGCCAGTTCTTTGGCTTGATCCATTATGGTTGTCTGGCTTGACTCCCTAAGGCGGCTAGAATGGGAGTAGATCAAAATACTTGATGCAACCGAAATAGCGGTTATCAGGATGGAAAGCAATTTTAAAACATTCTCCGATGATATTCTGGCCATCAGTAAACCGGTGTAAAGTGGGTGATTCTAAAGTATGCTGTTGGAATGATATGGCGGGCTTTTCGCTTTTCAGAAGCCGCTCTTCC
>CAZFOI010000098.1:0-6333 GCA_964520605.1 uncultured Bacteroidales bacterium | reverse complement strand
AGCAAGGCGGTTTTTTCTTTTAATATGCTTGTTTCTGAGACTTTTCCGTCTTTATAAAGAATGCCAATCTCCCTGGAAAGTCCATTGGCCTCAGCCAGGTTGTCATCGAGCTGCTTGATCAATTGTCTTCTGTTCTGATCAAGTTTCTGTATCTGCTCCACAATGTCAGTGGCATCAAAATGTTTAATTTTTAGTCTGTCGATTACAAACTGGGGACTGTTCCTCAGGGTTTGGATTTCTATCATAAAGTTTTGGTGTTGGGTCAGTTCAAAATTAGTAAGAATTAATAAAAAAAAATCCTGCCGGGGCAGGATTGTACTTTATATAAAGGCTATGTTGCTATTCAGCCAGGGGCTCAACCGAAACAAAGGATTTATTTCCAGCCTTCTTTTTAAATACTACCTTGCCATCGGCAAGTGCAAACAGGGTGTGGTCCTTGCCCATGCCTACGTTGGGGCCCGGATTGTGAACTGTGCCTCTTTGCCTTACAATGATGTTCCCGGCAATTACACTCTGACCTCCGAATATTTTAACGCCCAATCGCTTGCTGTGCGATTCGCGACCGTTTCTTGAGCTACCTACTCCTTTCTTGTGTGCCATGGTGGTATATTTTTAGCAAATAAGAATTACGCAATGATTTCCTGTATCTGAATCTGGGTAAGGGGCTGACGGTGTCCGTTCATTTTCTGATACCCTTTCCTTCTCTTCTTTTTAAAGACCAAAACCTTATCGGCTTTTACATGAGCCAGAACCGTGGCTTTGACCCTGGCACCCTGAACGAGTGGTTTCCCAACCTGAATCTTTTCGCCCTCAGCCAAAAGCAGCACCTGATCAAATTCCAGTTCACTGCCTTCCTCATTCTGCACGAGGTTTACATATATTTTCTGATCTTTTGAGATCTTAAACTGCTGGCCGCCTATTTCAACAATTGCGTACATTATCTCGAATGCATTAAATGGATTAACTAAATTATTGGGGTGCAAAGTTAAACAAAAATAAATTAGAAACAAGGCCATTGAGGAAAATTTTAACCATCATCCCTTTGGCTTCAACCCATATTGACTATTGGCAAGGTAAACACCCGTCAGGATAAGCAAAATCCACAACAGATAAAAAAGCAGAAATGCCTCTCCATCTGCAATGCCCCATAATATGGAAACCAACGGCATCATATAGGTTACGGTCGATGCGAACAAGGCAGAGGTTCTTTTAATCAGCCAATTGTGAACAACCATTGACGCTGCCGTGCCAACAATTGCCAGAACCGCAACATACCCCAGTCCCTCCCAGGCACCTGGTTGCTGTTTCATAACCTCAACAAAAGAGGTAGCCCCAAACAGATATACGATTGCAGGAATGCCGATCATAAGAAAAACAACTGAGGTAATGGTCAGGGCATCGAAGCGGCTGAGATAATGCTTGATTATATTCATATTAAAAGCGTATCCAATGGTGGCTGCAATAACCAGCAGGCCGTACCAGGCACCATTGCCCAGGTCAGGATCATGAACTGCAAGCAACAGGCCTATTGCTCCAGCCAATCCCAGGCATACACCCAAAACATTCCACCATCTGGTCTTCACCTTGAAAAAAATCAGACCGGCAATAAGGGTAAAGAGTGGCGTAAGAGAATTAAGCACACCGGCAAGGAAACTGTCTATAACCGTTTGGGCCTTCGCAAAAAGAAATGGAGGGATGCCGTTGCCAATGATACCGGAAAGCGCAAAATACCAAAGGTAACGGGATGGAATTCTCGAAATCCTTTTCAGTGCAAATGGCATCAAAACCAAACAGGACATGGCAATACGCATGGCCCCCAACTCCATTACCCCAAACCAGAGCAATCCCTTTTTAATTAAAATAAAAGAGCTGCCCCACACCATCATCAGAACCATCAGAGCAGCCCAATTGAGCCAGTGTCTGTTGCCTGAATCTTTCAAAGCATTCGCAAAACCATGCATCATAGCCATCTGAAAAGATGCGCAAAGGTAGATGTTTTTTATGGCAATCTGTATACAATATAAATTGCCAAATTCGTTAAACCATGGCCTGGTAATTGTATCTAAGTATCGGATTAATTAGCTAATTTTGTTCGATTTTTATACTATTTCTTTTCAGATTATCACTATGAACAGGATTCTATTATTTGTTGCATTGTTTTTCACCGGCATTGTTTATGCAAATGCCTGCAATATTGCCATCCGTCCGGAAAATCCAAAATCTTCCTATAGCAAGAACGAGGAAGTTGTTGTAAGGGTGAGCGTCTTTCTTAACCACAGAAACTGCAAGGTTGAACTCAGGCATACACGATTTGTACAGGAAGGGCTTACCATACTCAGTGCCACAGACTGGGTAGAAACCGAAGCCGGCAAATGGGAAAGAAGGCTCAGGGTCAGAATAACCGAAGAAGAAGCAGATAAAGCCACCATTTCCGCCAACAGGGTTTGCGATGTAGAAGGGGGAAAATCTTCCTATACATTTAAGCTTTAAGCACCATTAATTCTATAAATGCAAAAACACTTTGCATACTTCCTTGCTTTGATTTTGATCTCATGGATGGCAGTTTTTCCCATCCAGGCCATGAAAATTTCCGATCCCCCTTTGGGACAAGCGGAAGAATTGGAAATCTTCCTTCCATTTGATACCGAAAGCAACGATCTGGACACTTTTGAGGATTTTGATGAGTTTAAGCCTTTTGATGAAGATGGGTTTGAATCCTTTAGCGCGTCATGCGACGCCGGTCTTTGCGACGGATGCGAATCGGGCAGCACCGGCTCTTCCGGTCTTCCGGGCAGCTTCTGGTGGACCATTGGCATTTTAGGGGCAACCATATTATCAGGGCTCATTATCAGGATAAAAAACCCCATTTTCAGAACCCGCATATACAACCTGAGGTTTTTTACGCTCCTTGCCTCTGTGGTTGTTCTTGGATTCATCAAAGGAGGATGCCCATGCATGATTTCATCGTTTGAAAACACGGTGTTGCTGGCAGCCGGAATTCAGTTAAGATGGACAAGCCTTTTGTGGTTTTTGGGACTAATTCCCATTAGCTACCTGTTGGGAAGGGTGTTTTGCGGCTGGATTTGCCATCTGGGGGCTCTTCAGGAGTTCCTGTATATGCCCGGTAAGTGGTCTTTCCTATCTTCCAGGAAATCGGTTAGGGTATTAAAAATTATGCGTTATGTACTGGTGGCCGCCCTTGTGTTGCAATTGCTCATTGGCCAAAATCTCTTTTGGTGCAGGATAGATCCCTTTCTTTCTATATTTCAGTTGATGCTGGCCTATCAGTATGAATACCTCAGCGTATTGCTTATAGCCTTATTGCTGGTGTCTTCCATGCTTTCATTCCGCCCGTTTTGCAGGGGTGCCTGTCCGGTAGGCCTGGTGCTTGGATGGGTGGAAAAAATCCCCGGAGCATCCACCATCGGCATTCGAACCGGCTGTAAAAGCTGTGTCCAATGCTCAAACGCCTGCAAAATACATGCACTCTACAGGGAAAACCAGGAAATTCAGATAGACAATCAGGAATGCATATTTTGTGGAGAATGCCTTGCTGCCTGTAAAAAATCAGAAATCGGTATCGATAGAACGCCACTGCCCCACAGCAAAAACTAAGGGCGCCAAGAATGTAATCAACCCTCACTCATTTCCGGGTTTATCCAGGGGTAAATTATTCTCCTTCCAGCCGGTAATGCCGTCGGTTATGAATATGATCTCTCCCTTGTAGAATTTCTTCAAGGCCTCAATCATAACGGTTGATCGCTTCAGTGTGGTACAATAAAGCACAATGACCTTGCGATCTTTATAAGGCATCAGTTTCTCCTCAAAACCATCTTTATATGCATCTATGTTAACGGCCCCCCTGATATGGCCCGAAGCGAACATTTCCTCAGTGCGTCCATCGATAACAACCGCCTCCTTATCGCTTAGCAGATTGCGATAACGCGAGAAAAACTGAGCAGAATTAACCTCTGTAATATTTTGTGCCATAAGGGTTTTTTCAGGAAAAACCAATGAAATCAATATAAGAAATGCAAGTAATTGCAAGGTTTGATTGCTGTGTTTCATGTTGCATTATTTCTGTTGATGCAAATTGACAAAAAAAAATTGACCCGGCAATACTTCAAAAAGAAAAATTCATCTTTTCGGTTTTTTGAATACTTTTGGCTTTTCACCCACCAAAAACAAGTAAAATGCAACCAATTCATCTTTCTCCCGTTTCAGCAGGCCGGCGCATCCAGGTATTGGACATGCTCAGGGGCCTTGCCATCTTTGGCATTCTTATGGTAAACATGCAGATATTTTATCAACCAATGACCCAAATGCTTGCAGGATATGCCGGATCTGAAAGCAAGTTTGATCTCATTGCAGAAATCTTCATAAAAATGTTTTTTGAAGGAAAGTTTTATGTGCTGTTCTCCATGCTGTTTGGTTACGGTTTTTATTTATTCATCCATAAAGAGGAAGGATCCGGCATCAACCTTTTGCCATTATTCAGGAGAAGACTCTTTATTCTGTTGCTTTTCGGAGCTTTGCATATTGTATTGCTTTGGCCGGGTGACATTCTGGTTTTCTATGCATTATTCGGGTTTGCCCTCCTGCTCTTCCGAAAAGTATCTGACAGGGGACTGATACGTTGGGCAATCGGATTTGGTCTTTTTCCGGTAATTCTTATCGGCATCATCTCTCTGTTTATGGGTTTGGCCCGGAGTATCCCCGAAGCAGCCGCAGAGATTGATGCTTCCATGGCAGAGGGGCTTGCTGCTACCGGGGCCATGATAGAAAGGGCCAGGCTGGTTTATTCAAGTGGAAGCTTTTCTGAAATGATGTCCATGAGGCTTATCGAATACAGGGCCATGCTGCCCGGGGTATTGTTCTTTTACCCTGTGGTATTGGCCATGTTTTTGATTGGATACTGGGCTGCCCGAAAAGGATTTATGCAAAGAATCGAAGAGAACAAAGTGTTTTTCAGAAAACTCAGGTTCTGGGGGCTTGTCCTGGGAATTCCCTTTAGCGCAATGTATACATATGGCTACCTTCATTCTCAGAGCCAGGTCCCTGACACCTTTACCCTGCTGTCTTCTGCCGGGCATATACTGGGAGGATTCACCCTGAGTCTTTTTTATGTAAGCAGCATGGTGTTGCTTTGGAACAAGGAAAAATGCTTAAAATTCGGCAATTGGCTTGCCCCGGTTGGGCGTATGGCGCTAACCAATTACCTGATGCACTCTGTTGTTTGCTCAACACTGTTTTACGGCTATGGGTTCGGCTTGTATGGAAAAATCAACCCCCCGATGGGCATCCTGATTACAATTATCATTTTTGCTTTTCAGATACCCCTGAGCCATTTGTGGTTAAAACATTTTCAATTCGGACCATTTGAATGGTTGTGGCGCAGTCTCACCTACCTCAAATGGCAGCCTCTCCAAAGGAATAAAATTTAACCCGGATATACAAAACAGGCTGCCTTAACGAAACGAAGGCAGCCTGTTTTGTATTATAATCTGCTAACCTAAGGAATATACTCCATGCCTGCACCCGGTCCCAGAGGCAGACCAAATATTACCCATACGATCAGCAACAATGACCATAACAAGGCGAAAGCTATGGTGTATGGAAGCATGGTGCTGATCAGTGTCCCAATGCCGGCCTTTTTGTCATATTTCTCAAAGTAGACAATAATCAGGGCAAAAAAGCTCATCATGGGTGATATGATATTGGTAACGCTATCCCCGATTCTGTATACAGCCTGGGATAATTCAGGAGAATAGCCAAGAAGCATGAACATGGGAATAAATACGGGACCAAGTATGGCCCACTTGGCCGATGCGCTGCCCATAAACATATTGATAAAACCAGACAAAACCACAAACATCAATAGAAGGGGAATCAGTCCCATATTCATGGTTTCAAGGATGTTGGCCCCTTTTATGGCTATGATTAGGCCCAGGTTGCTCCATCTGAAATAGGCCACGAACTGCGCTGCAAAAAACACCAATACCATGAAGGCCGCCAGTGTTTTAAAGCTGTCTACCATTCCTTTAACCACATCTGAGTCTGATTTGAATTTGCCGGTAATAAAACCATAGACCACACCCATGGTGCCGGCAAAAAAGAACAGAAACGCTATGAAGCCTTTTAGAATCGGAGAGCGCAATAACGAGTTTTCAGGTCCGCGAAGGAAGCCGTTTTCGGGAACAAGACCAATGGCCAGCAGAACCAACCAGATACCAATTACCGCCACCACCCAGTTAAGCGCTTTTTTCTCTACAGGATTTAAGGGTTCCATGGTTTCAGGCTTGATGTCTCCCCCATAGGTGCCAAGCCTTGGTT
>CAZFOI010000097.1:0-6352 GCA_964520605.1 uncultured Bacteroidales bacterium | reverse complement strand
TTCGGAATTGTTGAAATCCACATCCGAAATTCTGGCAATATTGGCAGAGACACCCACGTGATCGTCAGGAATGCGCTGGGCCACCCACATTGCACCGGGTGTCCCCGGACCTGTACCCGATATCTCGAAATGCCATACCTCCCAGGGGTCTGCTACTGTAAGGCATTCTGCCCAGTCTCCATAACCATATTCCTCAGCCAGGGAACCCATAAGCCTGATGGCATCTCTGGCCCTGGAAGTCCGCTGCAGGGCAATTTTCTGCAGTTCCTCGATCAGGAACAGCCCATCCTCATTGCGAAGCTCCCTTCTGCCGGTAATGGTGGTTTCTCCAATGGCCAGTTGCTTTTCGTTCATTGCCGGGTAGGCCACATTCAGATAGGCATAGGTTTCTTCTGCCTGGGGGATATATCCTTTAATGCTTACCTTGTGCATATCTGAAGGGGTTTCCGTATGCAGACGACCCCAGTAAATGGCTTGTTTTTCACCAACTTCATGCTTTTGACGAGGAACAATCTCCAGCCAGGTTCTGTAATTGCCATCGCAGGTATGGGAAGTAATCACACTGCCATCAGTACTGGCCAGGCGTCCAACCATAATGCTTGTACAGCTTTCTGAATACGATTGGTTCTCCAGTTCTGAAAGCGGATGTTCGTTGCCGGTGGTGGAGGCTGAAATAATAAGCAGGGCAAGGATAAAAAAGGCCATACGTTTGGCAAACATTGTAAGCATAGGTAATGAGGTTTAGATGGATAATGATAATAAGCATGAAGCCGGCTAAAATTAGTGAATTATTTAGAATCGGAATAAATTTTCCAAACCCTCGCATTTATTCGGCCTTTGTCTTTCGAATGCCTGAGTAAGCCAGTATATTTGCTTGATTGATGCCAAACCAACCAAATTCAGACAGATGAAAGAAAACACAAGAATTTTCAGACCCCGCTTCTTTGCCCTGCTCCTTTGCCTGCCCGTTATCGGACTCGTAATGTGTGGCAGACAGGGAGTGGAAGAAAACCAGACCCTGGCAGAATTAAGGGCCCTTGGCCTGAATCCGGAAGTCATAAGTGCCGAGGATTTTCTAATGGGTAAAGAGCCCCTGAATTTCCTGATGCGAACGGGTGCTCCATATAAACCCAGTTTTAATGAGGAACCCAATATCCCGCCCCAGTGTTGGATAGAAACCGGTTATGGAACACAGAATGCCTGCAAATATTGCCATACAGACTACCTGAGTGCCATGAGGCATGGAAATGCTTTCCCCATTGGATATCAGCAAATACTGTATAGTTTTCCAACCCCCGGTTTGAATCAGATACTTTGGCGAAACATTATTTATCCGCATGAGATCGATCAGCGGCTGCGTCAGGAGAACATCCCGCTCCCTGATATAGATGATGTGGATTACGTCAGGCAGGACAATTGGAGGGCGGCATTTGCAAAAGCACGGGGAAACGGCAATACGGAATGGGTGAATACCGCTGATTTGAATAGCGACTGGGCATTCTTTCCTGCGCTCAATCCGGATCATTTGTTCCCTTACGATGCAAACAACCCTACCGGTTCAGGTGCCCATGGGTATATAGACCTTATGGGTTTTGTGAAAGATGAACAGGACCGATTCACCGGCTGGCGGGCCATCAATTTTTTCCCTTATGCCATATTTACCCCGCTTACAGGCAGCGTGTCAGGCATATATATTCGTCTTCCCGCTGAATTCATGAACAATGGAGGCACTTTTGATTTGGAAACCTATAAGCAGAACCTAAATCTTCTTGAGAAAAACATTAAAAACATGGAACCCGGGAGCAGGTTTTATTATGGTGATGCTGCGGGGATTTCAGTGAAAAAGGGTTTTTATCCCGTTGGTACTGAGTTCGCCCACCCCTTGCATTATGTTGATCTTGCTGCCGACGGAAAAATGGGACAAGAGCTGGCTGCTGTAAAAGGCAATACCGGTAAGGATTACGCATTTCCGGGAACAAGGTCCAAAAGGGTGAAAGAAATCCGGTATATGTACAAATGGAAGGACGTTGATCTGACAGACATTGCCATGGATGAGCACGAAGAAGAGGACGGTTATGGTGAGATCGTAGGAAGGGAAGGACAAGGCTGGGTAGAAAACGAAGCCGGATGGATTCTGGCTGCATATATAGAAGATCGTTTTGGCAACCTGAGGCCCCAGACTACCGAGGAACTGGCACAATGTATCGGATGCCACGGCAATGTTGGAAACACAGTTGACGCTGTCTGGTCTTTTCAGCGAAAATTGCCCGGAGAGGAGGGCTGGGCAGAAATGAACTATGGGCACTACAATTCAGCCAATCCCAAACTAAGCCGCCTGAGGGATTATATCCATGAGCAAAGCGGAATGGGCGAGCAGGGATATTTTTACCACACAGTGATAGGCGCAGATTTATATGGGGTAATGCCTTATGAGGTCAGATCCGTGCTGATGGAATATGCTCGAACCAACAGACTTGAAAGCAAACTTGGACTGGTATTCTCAGCAGAGTTGCTGTTTGATGATGAGCAGCTGAAGAATCTTTCCAGAGACGAGCGCAAAGCCATTCTTTTGGAACGCCAGCAGGTGATGAGACATTTTGCCAAACAGTCTGCTTATCTTGCTTATGACCCGGCAGTAAGTGAATACTTCATTGATGGCCGCTTGTTTTATCCCCAACAGCAAACCATGAAGAACAACATCATGTTGTATCGAAAGATTGTGCTGGATCAGAGCTATAATCTGGGGAAAGATGTATTTGGCAGCGAACCGGAGCATGTACCCTTTACTTTCCGCTCTGATGGCTATGTGCTTGATGCAGGTCTGCAGCGCATACCCGTTGGGAATGTGATTACTTCCAGGCCATACAATGAAGATGGGGAGGGATTTACACCAACCGGTCTGGTAAAAGTGAATGATCAGGGAGAACCGGTTGATGAAAAAGGTGAAGCCGTTGGTGCAGAGGTGTCAAGGGCCGTGGGACATATTTCCAGGGGAGGCACCTTTGATATGATGTACAATCCCATATTAAGCGGCAGGCCATTCAGGCCATCCCGGTAATGGAAAATGAATGGGGGCGAAAGCCCCTATTCATTTATCTTTTCATTCAGAGACCTGAACCCTTTGCCAAGGATTTCCGAGGCATCTATTACTGTTACAAAAGCATGGGGATCTACCTGGTTAATGTAGTCTTGTAAAAGAGCCACTTCTCTTCGTGTAACGTTTACAAAAATCACCTTTTTCTCAGCGTGATTGTACATGCCTTTTCCTTCAAGATAGGTGCCCCCGCGATTCAGATCTATCAGAATTTTTTGGGCAATCTCTTCATATTTGTCAGAGATTATGAATAAGGTTTTTTCATAGGACACTCCCTGTAGCACCCCATCAATAACTTTTCCGGTAATAAAAATGACAATCCATGAGTACAACGGGATGGTCCAGTCTCCAAATGCAATGAGGCCTACCAAAACAATTACAGAGTCAACAACCATGAGCGATTGACCCAGGGGCAGGCGGAAATATTTGGTCATGATCATGGCAATGATGGTAGAACCTCCGGATGTTGCCCTTGATTTGAATATCAGACCCAGTCCAAATCCTATCAGTACGCCCCCGAATATGCTTGAGAGTAATAGGTCATTCTCTACCAGCGGCCTGTCTCCCCAGAAAAGGGTAATTCCATCTATAAACAAGGAGGCCAGGACAAAACCCACAACGGTCTTTACTCCAAACCTGGGCCCAAGGAGCCGAATGCCTATAATGGTAAGGGGAATATTAAACGCAAGCCCCGTTAGCCCAACCGGTATGCCCATCAGGTGATGAAGTACAATTCCAATGCCGTAGACCCCACCGGGAACAATTTTATTCGGTGCAATGAAAAACACATAGCCGGCTGCCATAATAAAGGCACCCAGGGTTATCAGTGTATAGGAAACAAACCATTTCCTTGAAAATATTTTTTCTTTTGAAACAAAGGCCATTTCAGGAAAATTTGGGTTAACTTCGTGCGATTTTGGTTGGCAAAGGTAAGCAGTTTTTTTATTCTCTGGTCATGCAAAGAATTCAACGGGCCCTGATTTCACTTTTTCATAAAGAACCTGCTGTTGATCTTATCCGGTATCTTGACAGTCAGAATGTTGACTTATATGCTACAGGAGGCACCTTTGGGTTTATTGAGTCACTGGGAATTAAGGTAACCCTTATAGAAGACATTACCGGTTTCCCGGAGATTCTGGGAGGCCGGGTGAAAACCCTTCACCCTTCGGTTTTTGGAGGCATTCTTGCCAGAAAAGACAATTCATCGGATCTGAAACAATTGGAAGACCATAGGATTCCATTATTCGATATGGTGGTGGTTGATCTCTATCCATTTGAGAAAACTCTTGCCGGTAATCCGAGCCATCAGGACATTATTGAGAAAATAGACATTGGCGGCATTTCTCTTATCAGGGCTGCTGCCAAGAATTATGCCCATGTTTTTGTTGTTCCCGCCGAACGGTATTTTGGGGAGTGTCTGAGAGAATTATCTGAAAATGCCTGCCATGTGTCAGAATCTGCCAAAAAAAAGTATGCCTCACTGGCTTTTGCTGAGTCTTCCCGTTACGATAGCCTGATAAGCCAATATCTGGATAATAACGCTCAGATGGGTTTACAGTTGGGCTTTGCTGTCTCAAATCCGCTTCGTTACGGAGAAAATCCACATCAACAGGCCAGTTTCTATGGTGATTTTGGGAAATCCTTTGAGCAGGTTTCCGGGAAGCCGGTTTCCTATAACAACATTCTGGATATCGATGCAGCTGTGGCTTTGATGTATGGGATAGATGATCCTGGGTTTGCTATCATAAAACACACCAATGTTTGTGGAATGGCCCTCAGGGATAATGCCAGGGATGCTTTTGAGGCAGCCCTTGCGGGAGATACTGTCTCGGCCTTCGGTGGGGTAATTATTGCCAACAGACCGATTTCAGCTGATACGGCGGAAGTCATTCATCCCTTATTTTTTGAAGTTCTGATTTCCCCGGGATATACTCCTGAAGCCTTTGAGTTGCTCAGCACAAAGAAAAACCGTATATTGCTTCGACAAAAAAGTGACATAAAACCCGGACCGGGATTGCGTTCTGCATTGGACGGCATGCTTTGGCAAACACCAGACAATGTCCGGACAACTCCGGACAGCTGGAAGGTCGCAACCAGCCGGGAGCCGGATATTACTGAAGCAGGCGATTTGTTGTTGGCCAATCATATTGTCCGTCATTTGAAGTCCAATGCCATTGCTTTGGTCCGCAACTCGATGCTGATAGGTATGGGATGCGGTCAGACTTCCCGCATTGATGCGGCAAAGCAGGCGATTGACAAGGCAAGGCAGAATGGGCATGAAACACTTGGGGCTGTTATGGCTTCAGATGCTTTTTTCCCATTTCCTGATTGTGTTGAATTGGCACATAAAGCCGGAATCAAGGCTGTAATACAGCCGGGGGGATCCGTCAGGGATCAGGATTCAATTGATTTCTGCGACCAGTCTTCCATGGCAATGGTCATAACAGGAATCAGGCATTTTAAACACTAATATTTGGAAAGTTCAATAAATAAATGTTGCAGCAATGGGTTTGTTCTCTTTTTTAACCAAGGAAATTGCCATTGACCTGGGTACAGCCAATACCGTAATCATACATAATGATAAGGTTGTGGTGGAAGAGCCTTCAATTGTGGCCATTGAAAGGGCCAGTGGAAAAATTATTGCCGTAGGCAAGCAAGCCATGATGATGCATGGAAAGACGCATGAAAACATTCGTACCCTCAGGCCCCTGCGCGATGGAGTAATTGCAGATTTTCAGGCCGCTGAAGCCATGATCCGGGCCATGATCAAAATGATAGATACCAAAAAGCCCCTTTTCCCTCCATCATTGCGTATGGTTGTGTGCATACCTTCGGGAATTACCGAGGTGGAGGAAAGGGCTGTCAGAGACAGTTGTGAACAGGCCGGAGCCAAGGAAGTGCGGCTGATTCATGAACCCATGGCTGCTGCCATTGGCATTGGAATTGATGTATTGGAACCCGTAGGCAATATCGTTATTGATGTGGGTGGAGGCACCAGTGAGATTGCCGTTATCGCCCTGGGTGGCATTGTTTGCAACAAATCCATCAGAATAGCCGGTGATGACTTTACGGCAGACATCATGGAGTTCATGAGAAAACAACATAACATATTGATAGGCGAGCGCACCGCGGAAAAAATTAAGATAGAAGTGGGTTCGGCCTTATCTGAGCTCGACAATCCCCCACCGGATATTGCGGTTCATGGGAGAGACATGATGACCGGGGTTCCAAAAGAAATTAAAATTGGCTATTCGGAAG
>CAZFOI010000096.1:0-6379 GCA_964520605.1 uncultured Bacteroidales bacterium | reverse complement strand
CAGCGGGATGTGCCCCTGTGCCGTGAGGCGGGTGGCCGCTTCGGCAAATTTTTGGCCTGTCCCGGGTTTCCGGAGTGCTGAAAAAGTAGGCCAGGCTGGCACCCGGGTCCACTTCTTCAAAAGCCCTGCCGAACAGGGTGATGAAATCATCCCGGCTGGTACGCTGCATGGCTATGGCACGTTCCATGGCAGCATTGAAAGACTGGTCGCTGGTGTAGCCAGCCATTGCCCTTACAATCTCAGGAACCGAGATCTCCAGGGTAACGTTCATACCTCCCCTGAGGTCAAGGCCAAGATTCAGCTCTCTCTCCTTGACTTCCCTGTAAGTATATTTTCTGACTCCGATGTTATACACAACCCGGCTTTTCATGGAGTCCAGATAGAACTGTTCCTGCGCTCTTTGAAGCGAATCAAGTATTACCGGGAAAAGCAATTCATTTCCACCGGCAATGGTTCTTGCTTCGTTCACAAAACGTTCACTCTGGGCATATTTGCGGGCATTTCGCTCAACTTTCCTGGAAAAAAAGGTAAAAGAGAGCTGATAAAGACATACCAGTGCGAATGCAATGGCAAAGAATCTTACCAAACCTTTGTTCTGCATATTATTATGATTTTTATAAAAAGCGACCGCAAAGTTAGTTGATTTTTCTTTGGTTTGGAAAAAAAACCTTATGGATTTTCAATGCTCATACTGATTTGCTTATGGTCAGAATTCCAGCACCGTAGTTCAATTGGGCATGCATACGAGAAAGAAGGTCGGAACCAAGAACCACATCGAGTCTGGGCAAATCGAAACTTGCATACAAACGATTCAGGGCAGAAAGGTCTACCAATGCCATTGCCACCTCCTCAAATGACAACTCTCCAATGGAAAACTGCTGAACCACAGCAAGGGGCACCAGCATCCTTTCACCTCCTATTCCAGTCAGCAGGCGGGTCTTATTAAGCCCTTGCACAGAAATGTCGTAATGGGAGGCCCTGTTCGAATCAAGCAAACTCCTGGAGGCACCCGTATCAATCAGTGCATTGGCCTTAAGACCATTTAATTGCAAACGGACAAACAACTGCATGCCCTGGTTTGGCAAAAACGACTTATAGAAAGGGATGGATTGCATACAAGGCAAAAATAAAAAAAAAGGGACATGCCCTTTAGCGCATGTCCCTAAAATGGGCAGCAGGAGATTTACTCCGGCTTGCTTTTCAGCTCAATAATCTCCATGCCCTTACGAATGGCTTCTTCGTTCAGGGGAATCAGGTTGTGGTAGCGCTCCGGAAGAACCTTCTTAAGTCCCCGGATCACATTATCCAGTTCAATAATGGGTTTAACCTTAAGGAAGCCCCCAATCACAATCATATTGAACACCTTAGTGTTGTTCATTTTAACGGAGGTGTCGTATGCCGGGATGGCATACACATGAATGTCCTTGCGTTTGGGTGTGCGGGTCATTCCGTTTTCTTCATAGATCAAAAGCCCGCCGGGTTTCACGGCCTGCTCAAACTTATCCATGGAAGGCTGATTAAGAACAATCGCTGTATCAAACCGGTTCAGCACGGGAGAGCTTATGGGCTCATCGCTGATAATGGCAGTACAGTTGGCGGTACCTCCGCGCATTTCCGGGCCGTATGAAGGCATCCAGCTAACTTCCTTTTCCTGCATCACTCCTCCGTAGCAAAGGATTTGCCCCATCGAAAGAACGCCCTGTCCGCCAAATCCGGCAATAATGATTTCTTCGGTCATGTTGTGCTGTTTTTATTGAGGTACTTTAATATCTCCAAGTGGATAAAACGGGAACATATGCTCTTCCATCCATTTGTTAGATTGGACGGGGGTCATTTTCCAGCCCGATGGACAATTGGCAACGATTTCGACAAAACAGGTTCCCTTATTGAGTTTTTGGTATTCCAGGGCTTTCTTCAGCGCCCGCTTGGCCTTTCTTACATTGCCAGGTGTATGCACGGATTGGCGGGTTACAAAATAAGTCCCGGGAAGCTGGGCGATAAGCTCGGTAATTTTCAAGGGATTGCCCATGGTGGCCACATCCCTTCCCCTTGGCGAGGTAGAGCTTTTCATACCGGGAAGCGTGGTTGGTGCCATTTGGCCGCCGGTCATTCCATAAATGCCATTATTAATAAACACAATCAGGATGTTCTCCCCCCTGTTGCAGGCGTGAATGGTCTCTGCGGTTCCAATGGCAGCCAGATCACCGTCTCCCTGGTAGGTAAACACATAATGATCAGGCAACACCCTTTTGATTCCGGTGGCCACAGCAGGAGCCCTGCCGTGAGCAGCTTCCGTCATATCAACATTAAAATAGTAATACGCCAGCACAGAACACCCAACCGGAGCCACGCCAATGGTCTGGTTCTGTATGCCAAGTTCGTCAATGGCCTCGGCAAGCATGCGGTGGGCTGTACCATGTCCGCATCCCGGGCAGTAGTGCAGGATGCGATCGGTCATTACATCGGTTTTTTTGTAAACCAGGTTTTCAGGTTTTATCAGGCTTTCAGACATATTTATCCTCCAATGATTTTTTGTTCGAGTGCATTGAGTATCTCGTCGGGGCTGGGGATCATACCGCCGAACCTGCCGAAATGTTCCACGCGGGTTTTTCCGCAAACGGCCAGCTTCACATCCTCCACCATCTGGCCGGCATTCATTTCTACAGTAAGTATGCCTTTTACCTGCCCGGCGAGTTTGTTAATGGCTTCAACAGGGAAAGGATACAGGGTCTGCGGCCTGATCAGGCCAACCCTGATTCCTTTGGCCCTGGCCATTTCCATGGCCTTGCGGGTAATCCTGGCACAGGATCCGAATGCCGCAAACAGGTATTCGGCATCCTCACAACCATGGGTTTCATACATCACCTCATGCTTTTCGATCTCGCGATACTTGGCCTGCAGCCTAAGGTTAACCTTTTCCTGTTCCTCGCTCTGAAGCTGTAAAGAGGTAACAATCACATTGTTTTTTCCGGGTTTCTTTCCTACGGTTGCCCATTCAGGGAACTCAGTAAATCGTGGCTGTTGCGCAAAAAGCTCCACCTTTTCCATCATTTGCCCTATGATGCCATCAGACAGAATCATAACCGGATTGCGGTATTTGAATGCAAGTTCAAAGGCAAGCTTTACATAATCTACCGTTTCCTGTACAGTTGCCGGAGCCAGCACAATCAGTTTGTAGTCTCCATGCCCTCCGCCCTTTACAGCCTGAAAATAATCAGACTGCGATGGCTGAATGGTTCCAAGCCCCGGGCCGCCACGAACCACATTCACAAGCACGCAGGGCAATTCAGCTCCGGCAATATAGGATATGCCTTCCATCTTAAGGCTCATGCCCGGACTGGATGAGGAAGTCATGGCGCGTTTGCCGCATCCGGCAGCTCCATAAACCATGTTAATGGCGGCCACCTCACTCTCTGCCTGAAGAACCACCATGCCTGTGCGCTCAACAGGATTTTCTGCCATCAGATACTCAATGATCTCAGACTGGGGTGTAATCGGGTAACCGAAATATGCATCACACCCGGCACGGATGGCTGCCTCGGCAAGGGCTTCATTGCCCTTCATCAATCTTAGCTCTTTTTCCATAAATATTGAAGTTTTTCAGATTCTTTTGCAGCAGAAAACATTCCGGGTTATTTTTCCCTGTATACCGTGATGACTGCATCCGGACAGACCACAGCGCAGTTGGCGCATCCTACACAATCTGAATTCACCTTAATGGTATAATGGTAACCTTTGCTGTTTACCTCATGGCTGAGTGCCAGCACCTGATTGGGGCAGGCTGCCAGGCAAACCTCACAGCCCTTGCATTTTTCAATGTCTATTACAACATCTCCTCTTTTTGCCATCGGAATAGGGTTTATCGTTCAATGGATTGTTGGTATATTAAAGAAAAAATTCTTCGCTGACAAAACTATAATTTATTATCGGATTAAAGCCCGTAAGCCTGTAGAAATTTTACCGTTCAGGCAAACCAGCTTTGATTGTCAAAGCGTTATCACGGCATTTTAAATCCATTCCAAATTCCGCGGAAATGATTAATTTTACAAGCGTTTCATCAATTTTCACATGAAGATGAAGTCAAGGGTACTCAGAAAGTCACTGATCTGGACATCCAGGCTCGTTGGTCTGATGCTTCTGCTACCCATCATGGTGGTTCTGGGTGCCAGTTTAATAATAAGGCTTTCTGCAGGAGCGTATCTTTATGACAACGACGCCCTGTTGCCCTTTAACAAAACTGCCCTGGTCCTGGGGACAAGCCACCGAATACGCGACGGCAGTCCGAATCCCTATTTCCACAGCCGCATGGATGCCGCGGCCCATCTGTATCACTCAGGAAAAGTCAGTTATCTGATTGTAAGCGGAGACAATCGCACACGTTGGTATAACGAGCCTGAGCAAATGAAACAGGAACTGATTGCCAGGGATGTCCCTGAGGAAAAAATTTACACGGATCATGCCGGTTTGCGTACCCTTGATTCCGTGATACGATGCCATGAAGTTTTCGGTCAGGATAGCTTTACCATTGTATCTCAGGAATTTCATAACCTTCGCGCGGTGTTTATCGCCAGGCGCCTCGGGCTGAATGCCGTGGGCTACAATGCCCGTAGCATTCCGGCAGGATTCAACAACAGGGTGCAGGGGCGTGAATGGCTGGCCAGGGTAAACGTCTTTGTGGATATGTTCCATAAGCGCCGTCCGGCCTATACCGGAGAAGCCGTAAAGATTGGCGAATAAACCGGAATCAGGAAACTCATTTTTTACACACAATAAAATACCAAAACCATGACAGATCAGGAAAAAATCATCAAGGCATTTAAAGACACCGGAGCACCGATGCGTCCTGGCGAAGTGGCTGAAAAAGCCGGACTAGACAAGAAAATGGCAGAAAAATTAATCAAGAAAATGAAAGACGAGGGGCTGCTTTGCTCGCCAAAAAGATGTTTTTACGACCTGAGCTGATCGTCCTTTTCAAAAACCATGTTTTTCAACCACCAGGCTGATTGACTCTGAATCCGCGTCAGTCTTTGGTACGTCTTTCAGACATTTTGTTCCATTACCGAATAATATCTGTCCCTTATGGCAGATAGTTTCTCAAGGGTAAGATGCTCCCTGTATACCCTAACCATATCTGTAATTGACCCTTCGTCATAGTACAGAGCCTGGGCCGCGTCAAAGAACAAAATGCCCGTATCGTATTTGGCCTGTATGGTAAGTTCCTTAAATGCTTCCCAGGAATAAAACACAGGTATTCTGAAATAGCCCTTATTTGCCTCACTGCGGTCAAAATAAAGGCCGTTGCCGGCCGGATGCAGACTCAAAAACTTGTTCAGCCTGATTACCGCCATCTCCTCATACACCTTTCTTGATGCTTTCCTGAAACGGATACCCTGTTTTTGGTATAACTTCTGAACGTGAGAAATCCGGCAGTATTTGCCAATATTTTTAATTCGGATCACAGGAAACTGGGTGTTGCCCAAAGTAACTGTACCCGGATCTGCCGTAAGCTCATGTTTGAGGTTTTGTTTAACTTTCTGGCTGGCACGCCAAACAACCGACATGGCCGGGCAATCTTCGAGCACAAAATACACATAGGGAGGCTTCTCTGAGAGGGGAGCGTCATTATAGTAGCCAAAAAACGGGGAAGTGGCCTCAAGCACAAAAGTGTCCGGAAGCACCAGATCGGCAGTAAGGCTGCTTACGGGTTCTTCTTTAATGAGCTCTCCAAAGCGTATTATTTCCAGTGGCTTCTCCATGGCTTAGGGTATTGGTCCAATTGTAAATATAGGAAATAATACGCGGATTTGCAATGCACCGGATTATTCCTTTTCCAGGGCCGCCAATTCCCTGATTACAACGGAAGCACAATAGCATCCAAACATGGCAGGCATATAGGATATGGTGCCCATGGTCGATTTTTTATTAGACTCATCGGTAACCAGGCATATAGACTCCTCATTAACGGCCTCAACAGAATAAACGGCATGAAAGCCGGTGGTTACACCGAGTTTTTTTAAGCGTTTTCTGAGCATTCGGGCCAGATTGCAATTGTAGGTTGCAGAAAAATCGGCCACCCTGATGGCCGCAGGATCAGATTTGCCCCCGGCCCCCATTGAACTGACGAGCCTCAATCCATTCTGCATACAACGGTAAATCAAAAATATTTTGGGACTCAGCGTATCAATGGCATCCACTACATAATCAAAAGGGGTTTCAAGAAGCCGGTCAGTAAATTCATCCCTTAGAAAGGCATCAATAACGGTTAATTTTGCATTTGGGTTGATGTCGGCAAGCCGATGCTGCATAAGCGCAGCCTTGCGCATTCCAAGGGTAGAATGCAGGGCAGGCACTTGCCGGTTGATGTTGCCGGGCGGTACCT